>JAOTTJ010000002.1 GCA_029864465.1 Gammaproteobacteria bacterium
GTTAGGCCCGCCATGCGCGCGAGCGCTTCGCCGACGCCGTGAAATTTGCCGATCGGCAGCTTGAACTGGCGTCGGATGCGCGCGTATGCACCGGAGGCATAAACGGCCGCCATTGCGCCGCCGAGCGCGTTGCTCGGAAGCACGATGCCCCGACCGACCGCCAGCAGCTCTACGAGCATCCGCCAGCCCTGGCCGGCCATCTCGGGGCCGCCGATGATGTTATCGACCGGCACGAAAACGTCCTTGCCGCGCGTCGGACCGTTTTGAAACGGAATGTTAAGTGGGAAGTGGCGGCGACCGATCTCGATGCCCGGCAGGTTCGTCGGCACGAGCGCGGCCGTGATGCCACGATCCTCTTCATCGCCGATGAGATGCTCCGGGTCGTAGAGCTTGAACGCGAGGCCGAGGACGGTCGCGATCGGCGCGAGCGTGATGTAGCGCTTGTCCCAGTTCAGACGTATCCCGATGACTTCCTTGCCGTCGAATGTGCCGCGGCAGACGACGCCCGTATCCACGATCGCCGTCGCGTCGGAGCCTGCGCGCGTCGATGTCAACGCGAAGCATGGGATCTCGCTCGAGTCGGCGAGTCCGGGCAGCCAGCGTTGCTTCTGCTCTTCGGTGCCGTAGTGCAACAGCAGCTCGGCAGGCCCGAGGGAATTCGGCACGCCGATCGTCGACGCCGCCGTCGCATTGCGCGAAGCGATCTTCGTCAGCACGATCGAGTTGGCCAGCGGGCTGAAGCCCAGTCCCCCGTACTCCTTCGGTAGAATCATCGCGAAAAAGCGTTGCTCTTTGATGAACGCCCAGACGCGCTCGGGCATGTCGGCGAGCTCGTGGGTAACCTCCCAGTCGTCGAGCATGCGGCAAAGCGCTTCGGTTGGGCCGTCGAGAAATGCTTGCTCCTCCGCCGTCAGACGCGGTGGCGGCAGTTTGCGCAGGACGTTCCAGTCGGGCATGCCGGAGAAGAGTTCTCCTTCCCACCAGACAGTTCCGGTCTCGAGCGCGTCCTTCTCCGTTTGCGACAGCGGCGGCAGCATGCGCCGGAAGATATCGAGCAGCGGTTGGGAGACGTACTCGCGCCGCAGCGATTCGACGTTGAGCAGCGCGAACGGCGCGTACAGCAGCCACAGGACGACGGGTAAAAGGACGTCGTCACTGAGCACCGTGTACGCCACGAGCGCGACGCCGAGGGCGGCGGTGGACGTTTTCAGATCGACACGCCGGTAGGCCAGCGCGATCGCTGTGCCGATGACGATGAGCAGCCAGAACCAGCTTTCCACGACGATGCCTCCGTTCAATCAGGGCTGCATGCTTGTCTGCGCGTCAAAGCAGATCGGCGACCCCGGCGCGCTCCTCGCGCAATTCCGCGTCGGTCGCATCGAGCATGCTGCGGCTGAAGTCGCTTATCTCCAGGCCGTCAACGACGGTGTACTCACCGCCGCTGCAGGTCACGGGATAGGAGTAGACAACACCCTCGGAGATGCCGTAGCTGCCGTCGGATGCGACCCCCATGCTGACCCAGTCGCCAGCCGGCGTGCCGTTGATCCAATCGTGCATATGATCGATCGCGGCGGATGCGGCAGATGCGGCTGAGGAGGCCCCACGTGCTTTCAGTATCGCCGCGCCGCGCTGCTGCACGGTCGGAATGAAGTCATCGCGATACCAGTCCTCTGGCACCTTGGGCGCCGCCGCCTCACCAGCGATAGTCGCATGCGAGATATCGGGGTACATCGTCGAGGAATGGTTGCCCCAGATCGTCATCTTGCGCACGTCCGACACGTGGGCGCCCGCTTTGGCAGCCAGCTGAGTCTTGGAGCGGTTGTGATCGAGCCGGGTCATGGCCGTGAAGTTGCGCGGATCGATATCCGGGGCGTTCTCCCGAGCGATCAATGCGTTCGTGTTTGCTGGGTTGCCGACCACGAGGACTTTGACATCGCGTGAGGCGGCATCGTTCAGTGCCTTTCCCTGCACGGAGAAAATCGCAGCGTTCGCGACGAGTAGATCTTTTCGCTCCATACCCAGGGCCCTCGGGCGCGAGCCGACGAGAAATGCGCTGTCGATATCGCGAAAACCGACGTTCGGATCGTCCGTCACCACGATATCGTCGAGCAGGTTGAACGCACAGTCGTCCAGCTCCATCGCGACGCCCTTCAGAGCATCCATCGCCGGCGGAATTTCCAGCAGCTGTAGAACGACGCGCCGGCCGGGACCGAACAGCTGCCCGGACGCGATACGAAATGCAAGTTGATAACCGATTTGGCCGGCCGCTCCGGTGATGGATACGTGCGCGGGCGCCGAGTTTTCATTAGTCATGATTCGCCGAAAGCCTCTGATGTTGATCTGTGAATTCGAGGGGGCGCGATTTTAGCACGGCGCTGCGTAGCAACCGCCTCAGGGCTCGAGCGCCTGCGCGATGTTCACGGGGACCGGGTAATCGGCAAAGGCGAGCCGGAACTCCTCGAGCTCGGAACGGGCGGCGTCGAGCAGCTCGGCATCGATCTGCGCGGCAATGCAGGCGAGCCAGAGGTCGGCGTCGCTGCGCTCAGCTGTCGTGCACGGTACGGACGCCGGAGCCGCCATTCGCCCGATCGCGCTCGATGCGACTCCCTCGCGCTCTAGAGCGCCTGCTGCAGTGGGCGCCGAGGCTGCAATGGGGGTGTCCGCAGCCGCTGGGGCGCCCGCGCGTGCGGGCGCGACGACTTCCTCGAGCTGCTCGGCGCGCTCCTGCAAGCCCTGCTCGGCAGCGTCCGCAGCGACCGGGACGATCGCGGCAGCCGGTGCGGCGATATCCTCGAGCGGTGCGGCTTGCTCTTGCACGCGCAGGCGCGGCGCGGCTGCGTCTTGGGCCGTGGGTACCGCGGTCGGCGCGACGAGGTCGCGGCCCGGCAGCGTAAGCCGCAGCACGAGACCGAGTGCGAGCACGACCGTCGCTGCCATGGCGAGAGACGGCAGGTAGTCGTTGAGGTTGCGCTTCGATTCACGCTTGGCAGCGGCTCGAATGAACGCGTCTACGTGCGCGGGCGGCTCATCGTTGAAGCCAGCGTCGCGATAAGCTTTACGTACCTCTTCCAACTCCGGTAGCGGTTGATCATCGCGCGTGGAGTTCATGCATGATCCTCCGTCGTGACGCTGAGATCCCGGCTGAGCGCCTCACGCAGCCGCCGCGTGCCATAGCGCAGGCGGCTCTTGATTGTTTCACGTCCCGTGCCGACGACCTCGGCGATCTGCTCGAGCGTGAGCCCGGCCTCCTCGTGCAACAAGAACGCTTCGCGTTGCTCTGCCGGCAACGAATCGAGTGCCGCGACGAATGCGCTTCGAAGCGTACCCGCCTCGTAGTTCTCCTCCGGCCCGGCCGAGGCATCAATCGGATCGAGCGTGGGGTTCGCCTGCGGACGTGATGCGTGGCCGTGGCGGCGATAATGGTCGACGAGCACGCTGTGCGCGATCTGATAGAGATAAGCCCGAAACGGCGCCTCGGGCTGATAGCGTGTCTTGCTTCGAATGAGCCGCAACCAGGTCTCCTGAAATAGATCGTCCACGTTGTCTTTGGCTGCCTGACGAGCGAAATACCGATACAGTGGGCCGCGATGTCGTTCGTACAGACGCTCGAACGACGCGGCGTGGCCGTCCCGAAAACGCTCCATGAGCTCACGATCCGCTACCGCGTCCACGCACCGAGCTTAAGTGCTGAACGGCATGCGGAGGAAGCCCGTCGATCGGGGTTCCGTCTTCGGCGCACTCCTTTATAGCCATGAACGTGCCGGCGCTGCGGACGGGGTTAACTCTGGGGAGGCCGTATCAGGCGCACGATTCCGGGCGCAGCGCGTCGAAGAATAATCAATCAATATCAATAGATTACGAGAGCGCTCGCGGCCGGCGCCGTGCGACTGCGCCGATACCGCGATGACAGCTAACTCGGTCGGGTTGCAAGGGCTAGTGCTTATCGAGCGCTGCACCGTATTTTCTGATCAGTCCGCGCAGTTGGTGATAGCTCAGGCCGAGGAGCTCTGCGGTCTGGCGCTGATTGTGCTGCGCCCGCAGCAGCGCCTCGCCCAGTAGTTTCTGTTCGAGCTCGGTCACGGTCGCTTTGAAATCTAGTGGAAACCTCTGCACCGGCTCGGCGGCGGCCGCCGTCGCCTCGCCCATGTTCTCGTCGGCAACCGGTGTTGCGAACGGATCGAACAGGATGGCTTCGAGGGCCGCATCGGGGTCTGGCGTACGGTAGACGCTGCGTTCGACCGCGTTTTTGAGCTCGCGCACGTTACCGGGCCAGCCGTGGCCAAGCAGCATGGCGCGTGCCGACGGGGCGAAGCCCGCAAAGTAGGAACGCTTCAGCTCGCTCGCGATGTTCACGCCGAAGTGAAACGCGAGCGAGAGAATGTCCTCGGGACGCGCCCTTAACGGCGGTACGTGAATGACGTCGAAAGCCAATCGATCCAGCAAGTCCGCGCGAAACTCGCCGCGCTGCGCGAGCGCCGGCAAATCCTCGTTCGTGACACCGATGACTCGCGCATCGGTAGTGAGCGTTGCGGAGCCGCCGACTCGCCGAAACTCGCGGTACTCGATGACGCGGAGAATTTTCTCCTGCATGCGCTGGGATATCGTTCCGAGCTCATCGAGAATGAGCGTGCCGTCGGCTGCACTCTCGAAATGCCCGACGTGCGTTCGCGTGGCGCCAGTGAACGCGCCGGCCTCGTGGCCGAACAGCTCCGTGTCTAGCAAGCTCTCGGTCAACGCCGCGCAGTTGATCTTCACGAGCGGCTTATCCCAGCGGGCCGAAAGAAAGTGCAGACGCTCGGCAACTAGCTCCTTGCCCGTGCCGCGCTCGCCCATAACGAGAACCGGGCGATTCAGCGGCGCCGCCTGGGAGACGTGCTCGAGCATCGCGACGAACGCCGGCGCCTCACCGATCATCGGGATGGCATCGTGCGGATCGGTAGCCATGCGGTGAAAAATACCAGAAAACTGGGTCAAGAAAGCTAAAGAAAGGCGAAATATACCAACATACGCTTGCGGCCTGTTACGCGAGGAAAACCGTTTATGTCTTTAAAACAATGACTTACATCTAGTCAGCGCGGTTGGCACGGTTCCTGCTAATACCTGGACAAGACCAACAGAGGTCTCGGGAGCCGACCATGAGCCGACAGACATTACCCAATGGCCTAATCATCAGTGCAGCATCGAGCGTCCTAGCCGCCACGGCCTACAGTGCCGAACCAGCCGGGCAGATCGACCGTGCGGCGTTTCAGACCGAGTTGGCACCCCTGTCGGCAGACACGCGCGCACAGGCCGCAGACGTCGGCCGTGCGGTCGCCGACAGAGCGCTGGCCGTTACGCACTGCGTCACGCGACTCGCAACCGGAACAGTCATGAAGGCGCTTCGAGGAGGAGACTGAAGACCATGGGTATTTTTTCTCGATTCAGCGACATCGTTAACTCGAATATCAATTCGATCCTCGACAAAGCCGAGGATCCCGAGAAGATCGTCCGCCTGATGATTCAGGAGATGGAAGATACGCTCGTCGAAGTTCGTTCGACTGCCGCGCGCTCGATCGCGGATAAGAAAGAATCCGCGAGGACAATCGCAGCATTCGAGAAGGAAGCGCGCGAATGGCAGGCGAAAGCGGAGCTTGCGATCGACAAGGGCCGCGAAGACCTGGCGAAGGCAGCGCTCGTCGAAAAGGCACACGCTGAACGTTCGGCGGATGCGTTACGTGAGCAGCAGGCTGCGATCGACTCGGGCTTGGAGCAGCTCGACGACGACATCGCACGGCTCGAAGCCAAGCTTGCCGATGCGAAAACACGCCAGCAGACGCTCGTGGTGCGGCACCAGACGGTCAATAGTCGGCTGGAAGTCCGCAGGAAAATCCACGATCATCGCATCGACGACGCGTTAGTTCGCTTCGATCACTTCGAGCGCCGCATGGACGACATAGAGGGCCGCGTCGAGGCATATGACCTCGGTACACGGAAGGATCTACGGCAGGAGTTCTCCGATCTCGAGGCGTCCGATGCCGTCGAGCAGGAGCTCGAAGCACTGAAGTCCAAGCGGCGCGACGCTTCCGGGGAGTAGTCCTCCGACGACGGATGAGGTGATATGAGCGAAGCAGTTGCCATTTTATTCACCATTTGCGTACTACCGCTCGCGATCGTCATGCACTACATCACCAAGTGGAAGGCGACCAAGGGGCTGACGCAAGACGAAGAGCGCATGCTCGAGGATCTCTGGCGTGATAGTCAGGCGATGGAGAGCCGCCTCAACGCGCTCGAAACGATTCTCGACGATGAGCTGCCCGGTTGGAGGAAGCACGTATGAATAATGGACGAGAGCCAGGCCCGCGCCGTCTCTTTAGAGACCGCGAGAACGGAATCGTTGCGGGTGTTTGTGCAGGTATTGCCGATTACTTCGGCTTCGACGTCACGATAACCCGTATCATCGTTGTTATCGGTTTGTTCATCTTTCTACCCACGACATTGATCGCCTATATCGTGCTCGCATTGCTACTGCCGACGAAGTCGCGAGAGTCTTCGCGAGTCCGCGATGATGCCTCGGAGACGCTGCAACGGCGTGTTCGCTCGGCGCCGCACTCGACGCTCGACAACATCCGACATCGCTTTCGCGAGGTCGACGGGCGCTTGCAGCGATTGGAGAAGTATCTGACGTCGAAGCGGTTCAAGCTCGACAGAGAGTTCGAATCGCTCAGAGATTGACGCTGTAAATGACAGCAGCGCCGCTCACCGGGCGGCGCTGCTGTCGTTTGATCTCGAGCTACTGATTCGCTTCGAGGAACGCCGTTCTTTCCTCGTTCCAGGATTCCGCAACGGCTTCCATTTCGGCGACGGCAGCGTTGTGACGGCTGACCATGATGGCCTTGAACTCGTCCGGAGCATCGTCACCAGCCGCGGCGAGCTCCTCATTCACGCACGTCAGATAAGTATCCATGCTCTCCATGTAGCCGCGGACGCTCTCCTGGGCAGCCACCATATCGTCCATCGTGGCGTCATCCGCCTCGGGTATCGCGACTAGCGGCGGGTAGTCACAAGCGAGCACAGAGCCCGCAAAGCCGACGGCCAGAATCGCCAAACAAAGCTTCAGGAAATTCATAGCGTTACCTCAGATCAACACTCGAGTGGAGCTGGCCGAAACTATACCCCACGCCCACAGGCGAATCCAAACGACCGTCACGCTCGTGAAAACAAGTATCAGGCGAACAGGCGCTTATGCTGGAGTCCACCGCTCGCCTCGTCGAGCAGCAGCTGGAGAACGGCATCGGCGGTCATCGGGTCGCCGAATAGGTTGCCTTGCACATAGTCGCAACCCTGTTGACGCAGGAATTCGAGCTGGGCTTTCGACTCGACGCCCTCGGCGACAACCTCGAGGTTCAGGCTGTGTCCCATCTGTATGATCGCCGTCACGATCGAAGCGTCATCTTTGTCGATGGCGACGTCGCGCACGAATGATTGGTCGATCTTCAGCGTTGTGATTGGGAACTGTTGCAGCGCGCTCAGGGAAGAGTAGCCCGTACCGAAGTCATCGATCGTCAAATGCAGGCCCATGGCGTACAGCGCGTTCAACATCTGAATCGTACGCTCGGCGTCATCCATGAGCGTCGTCTCCGTGATCTCGAGCTCCAGGCTTGTCGGCGAGATGCTGTGCGCGCGCAAAATGCTCTTCAGTTGTTCGAGAAACCGTTGTTGCTGAAGCTGCTTTAGCGAGAGATTCAACGAGACTCTGCTCGGTGCGACGAGTGAACGCTGCCAGGACCGATAATCCTCACACACGCGGTTCAACACCCAGTTGCCGAGCTGCAGGATGAGATTGGATTCCTCGGCCAGCGGAATGAAGTCCGACGGGTACACGAGCCCCCGCTCTGGCATGTTCCAGCGCACCAATCCTTCGGCACCGGCGATACGGCCCGTGCCCAGGTGATATTTCATCTGATAGTGCAGCCGCAACTCATCGCGTTCGAACGCTCGTTTGAGCTTGCTCTTGAGCATGAGCCGGTCGACGGCATCGTTGCTCATCTCCTCGGAATAGAGCTCGAAACAGTTGCCCCCCGCACGTTTAGCGCGGTACAGGGCAGCGTCGGCGTCGCGCAATAGGTCGATGACGTTATCCGCGTCACGCGGATACAGGGCAATGCCCATGCTCGACGTAATGAAAACTTCTTGGGCCTCGATTCGAAACGGCTTGCCGATCGACGCGAGAATCGCCCCCGCCGCCGCCGTCGTGGTATCCAGCGCTTCCCTTTGCGTTGCGAAGCCGCTCAGTAGCACCGCGAACTCATCTCCAGCGAGCCTGCCCGCGATGCCGCCTTCGGGAAGCTCGGCCAGGATACGTTGCGTGAAGATTTCGAGGGCTCGATCGCCGGAACCGTGCCCGAACGTATCGTTGATGTCCTTGAACCGATCGATATCCAGATAGAGTAACGCCAGGCACTGCCGAGAGCGCCTCGCTCTGGCGATGTTCTGCTGGAGCTGGTGCTGAAACTGCATTCGATTGGAAATTCTCGTCAGCGGATCCGTGCGGGCGAGGAATTTGATGCGATTCTCGACGCGGCGGCGCTCGGCAGCGTTCTGCGCCGCGACGATCCAGCCCTCGATCGTCTCTCCGTCACGCAGCTCGGCGACCGTATACGACACCGGCACGGCGGTGCCGTCGCGACACAGAAACGTGCCGTCGCTCGAGCGTGCAGCGAGCTCTCCAGGGCGGGCCTTCGACTCGAGGTCGACGTCGATGACTTGCTGCAGTGGTCTGCCGAGGAGCTCGTCACGTTGGTAGTCGAGCAGATCCGCTGCAGCGTCGTTGGCGCGCGTGATCGTGCCGAGCGTATCGGTCACGAGAATTGCATCGCTGATGCTTGCGATGAGCCGGTCGAGATACGCACGCGAGCGCGTAGACTCTTCGATCTCCGCCCGCAGCGTTTCCAGCGCGTTAGCGAGCGCCGCAATTTCGCGCTCTGACGTCGCCGGCGCTAGCTGGTCATCCGGCACAGCGCGCAGCGTTGCGGCCAGATCGTCGAGTGGCTGCAACAGCCGCCTGCTGATGACGATGACGAAGGTTAGCAGCGCCGCAATGCCGAGGCCGGCCGCGCCGAAGATGATCCAAGCCGCACCCGCCTGTGCCATGGCGGGTGGACGGCCGACGATCAGCGTTGCAACATAGACAGCCAGCAGCGGTGCAGCACACAGTGCAGCCCAGAAGAGATATTTACGTGTCAGGCGGCGCATGGTTCTTTTGGTGTTCTCGGTCGCGGCCGGCTTCGTAGACGGTCTTTTCGCCACGAGTATTAGGCGACAAGTGTGCCTCGCGTTACAAGGAAATGCCAAGAACTCAGCCGTTATGTGATGTCGCCGGTACCGCTTAGCGGCATACAATTTTGCGATCCGTGCGCCCAATCGTGAGCCGAACATCCGCCGAGAATGCAGCGTTGCGGCCCCCGCTGTTGCTGGCCGGGCGTCATGCGCAGACGATGGCGAGCAGCCTGCCGCTGCACTCGCGTAACTGGCGTCACCGCACGGAAAAGCTGCGTGCGGAGGCCACCATGCAGCTACTGGAGCTCGACGAGGGTGTTCGGCTGCAAGGTCAGTACACGGCCGGCGCGGATCGGGACAAGGGACTCGTCGTGCTGCTCCACGGTTGGGAGGGCGGTGCGGACTCGCCGTATATGTTGACGTTGGCGTTGGCGCTGAACGATGCGGGCTACGCGACGTTTCGCTTGAATCTCCGAGATCACGGTGGAACCCACGATCTGAACGAGGAGCTGTTTCATTCGTGCCGTATCACCGAAATCGTCGAGGCGGTCGCCGCGCTGCAACGGCGCTACTCGCCGAGCCACTTTGCACTCGTCGGTTATTCGCTCGGTGGAAACTTTGCGCTTCGTGTTGGCGCGCGAGCTGCCGCGGCCGGCATTGAGCTCGAGAAGATCATCGCCGTCTGTCCCGTACTGCATCCACCGCATACAATGCATGCGCTCGAAACGGGGTTGTGGGCTTACCGCAGCTATTATCTGAGGAAGTGGCGTCGATCTTTGCTGGCTAAGCAGGCGAGCTTCCCGCATCGGTACCGGCTCGGTGATCTACGCCGCTTCAAGACGCTGACCGCTACGACGGATTTCTTCGTTCGCGAATACACGGAGTTCCCGAACATCGAGACCTATCTGCACGGGTATTCGATACTGGGCCCGGTGTTGGAGAAGCTATGCGTACCGAGCCGCGTGATCGCGGCTGCTGACGATCCGATTATCCCGAGCGCGGATCTCGCGAAGCTGCCATCGCATCCGAATCTCGAACTAACGGTCCTACCATGGGGCGGACATTGCGGATTCGTTACGAGCTACCGGCTCGCGAGCTGCATCGATTACATCGTCGTCGATGAGCTCGACCGGGTTACACGGCCTCGGATGTCTGGCGCTTCTCCGAGAATCCCTGGGGCGAAGTGCCGTTCGTGACCTTGATGTCGCCCTCGATGACGGCGCCCTCGGCCACGGCGATGGACCGGCCGGCAAGGCTGCCCGCGATATGTGCAGTCTCGCTGACCTCGATACGATGGTTGGCGACAACGTCCCCGTCAATTTTTCCAGCAACGATGACGTCGCTGGCGCGAAGCGTGCCCTTCCAGCGGGCGCCGGCGGCCAGCGTGACAGGCCCGTCGATGTCGCAATCGCCATTCATCTCGCCGCAGAACACGTAGCTTCCCTTGCCGGTCAACGTGCCCGTAATTTTGGTCGTAGGTGCGATGTAGGTCGTCGCGCCGTCCGCGGAATCGAGTATGCGTCGTTTGAACATGGCGTTTACCTGAACCTGGGAACCGATTCGGGCACCGTAGCTGATCATGCGGTTGTACGCGAGTGCATAGTCGATCTCGATCTCCGGAATGTGCGGCATGTCTCAGAGCACGCGCTCCCCGTCGGAGGCGATGTCAAATTCCGGTCAATTTGTGACCCGGTTCGTCACCCGCCTGCATGACGAAATGACCCGCCAGCCGAATGTTTCGAGGCATTCCCGATCTTGGCACGAAGCTTGCTCTGAATTTTCTCGACTCGAGTCAAGGTTCGTTACGATGAAGGAATGTCACCAGACCATAGCGCTGTTGCTCGGAGAGGCGGGCGGTGAGCGTTGGCAGCCGCGCAGCTTCGTTGCCGGCGCGCAACGCCTCGTGCGAGGCGCGGACGGTTGCGTGCGACTCGAGGCCATCGCCAACGCGCAGGAATTTGATGCGACAGCCCGTACGACGGGCTGTTTTCGACGCGGCAAGCCGATTCACGATCCCGCGACGCACGAAGTCATCGGCTATGAGATGGAGGAGGTACCGCTGCTGCGCCCGACGACCTGGGGCTAGCCTGAGCTGGATCGCGGTTCCCGAAGTCCGCGTCAGTTGCGCTTATAATGTGCCGCACCGCGGCAGAGCGATCGCGTCGAGTCGCTGAGCGGCCGCGCAGAATTCGGCCGACCTTCTAGGGGATACCTTTCATTGAAGTCGAGGCTTGCCTGGCTCGGGGAATACGGGCATGCCGCTCTCGTTCGGCATGGTTTGCGCGGTATCGAGAAGGAGTGCCTGCGCATCGATAGCGACGGGCGACTATCCCGCAAGCCGCACCCGCAAGCGCTCGGGGCTGCGCTGACACATCCGCACATCACGACCGACTATTCGGAGGCACTGCTCGAATTCGTGACACCGCCGTGCGCGACGAACTGGGAAACGCTTCAGTTCTTGTGCGACATACATTGCTTCGTTGCGCAGAATCTCGATGACGAGTTGTTGTGGGCGCAGAGCATGCCCTGTGTCGTCGGCCCCGACGAAGATGTGCCGATTGCCTACTACGGGGAGTCGAATCTCGGGCGCATGAAGACGATCTATCGTCGCGGGCTCGGCCATCGCTACGGTCGAGCGATGCAGGCCATCGCGGGCGTGCACTTCAACTACTCGCTGCCGGTCGGTTTTTGGGCGGCGTATCAGGATTACGAAGAGTCCCGTCAGGACGAGAGCGCGTTCATCTCCGGGCAATATCTGCGCATGGCGCGCAACTATCGGCGCAACGCCTGGGCGCTAATCTATCTTTTCGGCGCGTCGCCGGCTGTGTGCAAGTCGTTTCCGCTGCGCGCCGGGCACGGGCTCGAGGAGCTCGATCCGCATACCTGGTATCTGCCATATGGCACGTCGCTGCGAATGAGCGACATCGGCTACCGCAACAAGAGCCAGGCAAGGTTACAAATTTCGTTGAACTCGCTAGCTGAATACGTCGGCGGCTTAACGACGGCTGTGACGTCGTCGAGTCCGGAGTACGAACGTATCGGCGTCAACGTCGATGGCGAGTATCGGCAGCTCAACGCCAATATGCTGCAGATAGAGAACGAGTATTACGCCGCCGTTCGGCCGAAGCCCAAGGCCAAGTCGAGCTCGAGACCGACGGTCGCCCTGCGCCGCAGCGGCGTGGAGTATCTCGAGATCCGTACGCTCGATCTGAACGTCGCCGATCCCGTCGGTGTCAATCAGACCCAGTTGCGTTTCGTCGAGGCGCTATTGCTGTATTGCCTGTTTACCGACAGCCCGCCGATCGGCGCCGCGGAGCAGGCAGAAATCGACCAGCGCGAGCTGCTCGTGGCGCGTGAGGGACGCAAGCCAGGGCTCGAATTCTCCGTTGACGGGGCCGATGTGCCACTGTCGCGCCTCGGCCTCGACCTGCTCGACGGTATCGCCCCGTTCGCCGCTCTGCTGGACGCCGCCGAGGAGGGTTATGTGGACGCGCTCGAGCAGCAACGCTCGGCAATCAGGGAGCCCGAGCTGACCCCGTCGGCGCGTCTGCTCGCGGACATGACCACTCGCGGCCAGAGCTATCTCGATTTCATGCTCGAGGTGTCCAGGGCGCACGGGGCGTACTTTCGCTCTTTGGCGCTGACCGAGGAGCGGACAAGTCAACTTGGCGAGCTCGCGCGAGTTTCGATCGAGGAGGCTAGGGCGCTGGAGAACGACACTCAGGAGTCGCTCGAGGCCTATCTCGCTGCCTATCTCGCAGAGGTCTAGCGCGGCGTTTTCCTGTGGCGGTTGCTGGAAAATGGCTCGCCGTTTTGTGATTTCGATCCTCGCTGCCAAGGTCCCGTGAGCGGATACTGTCTCTAGTCGGAGATTTTGGACTCGTAGGGCATGCTGAAGGTCACCTTTATCAGCGGGATATTCTTCGGGCTGGCGGCTGTCGTCTCCGGCGCGGGGTTTTATCCGTGGATCGATCACGAGCGGCTCGAGTCGCAGACGCAGGTCGTCCCCAACGGCGGGCGTAGCGAAGTCTTTTTCATTCGGCTTCCCGTGGATCGTATCGCGAGCCTTGGCACCGAGAGTTTCGGGCTCGGCGCTGCGGCGTTTCCGGCCGCTCTGGCATTGCCAGAATCGCTGGGCACCGAGCCGATGCAAATCGATCATTTCAAGGTCAGGGATACGGGCGGCAACGTTATCGGTGTCGCGTCGCGGCATACGGTCGATCTCCCCGACTCGACCGCCGTCACCTGGTCGCTGAGTTTTCCGAGCCGCGGCGCGTTGTGGCTCGTGGGCCGGATCGATCCGGCAGGCCTCGACTCAGCGATGGCCGGCATGGGCTATGAACCCGGTGAAGCGTGGTCGGGCGAGCTCGACCTGCTCGTTGGCGATCCGCAATCGCCAGCCGGTGAGGTTCTTGGCGGCACGAGCGAATTCAGCAAGCTTATCGGCAGCTTCACCGAGCGTTGGCACATCACCGGTATTGGTGACGCGGGTGAGCTGCGCGGCACGATAGAGCTCGCGACGACGACATTTCTGGCGCAATGAAGTATTTCTGGACATTGTTTGCGGGGTTTCTGGTCGGCGTGGCACTTGCGCTGACGGGTCTGTATTTCAACCCGCTAACGCAAAGGCCCGGACCACTTCCCGGAAGCGAAGACAGCATGTTCACGTACGCCTCGCCGCTGACGTCCGAGCTGGTTTTCGCGCACGGCAACCTCTCGCGGTTGCCGAGCTACCCTTCGGGAATTCCGGATCTCTGGGAGGGAACGATCAACAAGAGCGCGCTCAGTGTTGTGCTGCTGCGAGGTGCGGACGGAACTGCCGCAATCGCGAGCCGAGTCAGCTACCCTTCCGAGGACACCGAACTTCTGCGAAACGGTGTCCTGCTGACCGACGATTGGGTCGTATCGTTGCCCGGTCAAGGCTCGCTATTCATCAACTCACAGAGCAATTGGTGGCCGTTTCTCAAGGAGATGCTGATCCCCGTGTGGTATTTCGGGCGACCGTGGCCGGGACCTTCGGAATACGCACCGACGGTCGGCCCCGCACAGGGCGTTTGGGCGTTCGTTAACGGTGCGACTGGTCGCTTTGCCGGCCTGACGGGCACGGCCGCCGAGCGCTACGCGGTTCAGGAGTTCGACGACCAGGTCGGTCCGCGACAAGCCCTGACAGAGATCTATTGGCGACTGACCGAGCCGGTGGATACGGTAGCCACCGTCGCGGAAGCGCCCTAGTTGGCCCGGAGATCCGACCGGGCGGTCACTGCGCTGTGCGCTAGCCGTTGACCGGTCAGTGGCACCAACGACAGATATCTCGCGAGTGCGGGTTCTCCGGTGCCGGCCGCTTGCGACTTACTCCGGCCCTTGCTCGTCCAGGCGCCCTCGGACTTGGGCTTGCCGCCAGCCATAGCTTCGGCTACGCCTGACGGTCCAGCCCTGCGCCCGAAGCCCCCTGTACTTCGCCATCATCCGAAATCCCGGTGGGATCTCCGGACTCGACGGTCGCGAGGTCTGCGGTCGTATCCTCGATGCGCTGTGGTGAGGGCATTGCGCCCTGCGCGACGAGCCGTTTGCCGAGCAAAAAATCCTTCGGCGAGTTAATTGCATCGACGGCAATGAGTCGGCTGTCGCGTAGATAATACGCGGCAAATTTCCGCTCGGCCGGGTCGCCGCGTAACACCACACGATCGTAGCCCGTTGAGATGCCGGCAATTTGCAGCTTCAGGTCGTACTGATCGGACCAGAACCACGGAATTTGCGCATAGGCGGCCGGCTCGCCGAGCAGGCTTAGCGCTGCGGTCTTGGACTGCTCGATCGCATTGTGCACGGATTCGAGGCGAATTCGCCGGCCCAGCACGGCGTTAGGATGATTCGTACAGTCGCCTGCGGCGTAAATCTGCGGCTCGCTCGTGCACGCGTACTCGTCGACACGGATGCCGTCGTCGCAGACGAGCCCAGCCTGCTCGGCCAATTCCGTCTCCGGCACGATGCCGATACCGACGACGGCGACGTCACATGGGTACTCGCGCCCATCGCTGGCGATCACGCCCGTCACGTGGTCGTCGCCGGCGAATCCTCGTACGGCCGTATCGCAGGCGATCTCGACACCTGCCGCCTCGTGAACGCCTCGGTAAAAGGTACCGACCTCGGGGCAGACCACGCGGGCCATCACGCGATCGGTCGCTTCGAGGACAGTAACGTGTGCGCGGTGCGCGCGGGCGACGGCGGCTATCTCGAGCCCGATGTAGCCGGCCCCGACGATGACGAGGCGCTTGTCGGGCCCCAAGCCGCCCAGAATGCCGTCGGCATCGGCGATCGTGCGCAGATAATGGATGCCGGCCAAATCCGCCCCCGGCACGTCGATTTTGCGGACGCGGCTGCCTGTAGCTAGGAGCAGCCGGTCGTAGTCGAGCTGGCGGCCGTCGGCCAGAGTGAGGCGCTGCTGCACGGGCTCGAGTCGCTCGGCTTTGGCACCGAGTATCAGCGTCACGCCATGCTGCTCGTAGAACTCGGTGGGCCGGACGAACAATCGCTCGCGCTCGAGCTCTCCCGATAGATACTTCTTCGACAGCGGCGGACGCTGGTAAGGCGGATACGGCTCGTCGCCGACGACGGTAATTCGGCCCGGGTAGCGCTTCTGCGTCAGGGTAAGGATGGTTTGGGCCGCTGCTTGGCCCGCGCCGACAATGATCAAATGCGTAGACATCGTTTATCTTAGCCCGCGCGTCTCACCAGGACTCCGGATGATGGCGAAGAACAGGGGAGCTTGGGCGATGAGCTGGACCGAAAGTCATAGCCTTAGCTATGGCTCGAGGGAAGCTCAAGCTCGAGGGCGCCTGGACGAGCCAGGGCCGGAGTAGGTTGCAAGCGACCGACGCAGTATCAGTTGAGTTCATGGTACCGTTCGTCTCAGTTTTTATCGGCGAGTTCGGTACCTGCGCACAGCGCAGCGACCGCCTGGTGAGAGGTGCGGGCTTAACGACCGCAGTGCGGATTCTAACGAGTTTCAAAGAGGACGTTTAGCGCGATGACACATGCGATTCGGATTCAACAGTACGGTGGCCCGGAAGTGCTCGAATGGGTCGAGGTCGAGGTGGGTGAGCCGCAAGCAGGCCAGGCGCGCGTCGAACACACGGCGGTCGGGCTGAACTTCATCGACGTCTATTACCGCACGGGTCTGTACCCCGTGCCGCTGCCGAGCGGAATAGGCAGTGAGGCGGCGGGCGTTGTCACGGCCGTTGGCGAGGGCGTCACGCATATTGCCGTGGGCGATCGCGTGGCCTATTCGAATCCACCGCCGATCCAGTCGTACTCCGAGGAATGTGTCATGGATGCGCGTTGGCTCGTGAAACTGCCCGATGAGATCAGCGACGAGGCAGCTGCCTCGATGATGCTCAAGGGCTGGACCGCGTGGTATCTCTTGCGCCGCACGTATGCCGTGAAGCCCGGAGATTGGATTGTGCTCTACGCGGCGGCTGGCGGCGTCGGGCTCATTGCAGGCCAATGGGCAAAGCAACTCGGTGCGCGCGTCATCGGTATTGTCGGTACAGAGGCGAAGCGCGAGCTGGCACTCGCACACGGTTGCGAGGCAGCGGTGCTGGCGGATGACGATGTCGTCGCCGCGGTCCAGGATCTTACGGACGGCACGGGCGTGTCCGTCGTCTACGACTCCGTCGGCCGTGACACATTCCATCAGTCCCTGGACTGTCTGCGGCCGCGCGGGCTCATGGTCAGCTTCGGCAACGCGTCGGGAGCGATTGAGCCCTTTTCGGTCGCCGAGCTCGCCAAGCGCGGTTCGCTCTACATCACGCGACCGACGCTCTGGAGCTACGTAACGAACAGAGAAGAGGTCGAGGCAGGCAGCAAGGAGCTGTTCGATCTCGTGGTCAGCGGCGTTATCAAGATTGAAGTCGGCCAGCGCTTCGCGCTCAAGGATGCGGCCGAGGCACACCGCGCGCTCGAAGGACGCCGCACGACCGGCTCGACCGTGCTCGTTCCCTAGCCCATTTCCACAATAATCGGCCGAAAAATTCCCTGGGCGCTCGAGGCCCGGGCGCATAGCCTGTGCCCACCGTTCAGAGGAAGATTCCGTGTTTCATCAACGTCACGAGGCCCGTTTCGCGATGCCCATCACAACCGTATTCGCAAGCGTCCTACAGGTGCTTGCACGGCGCCGCTGGGCGGCGGAGCCATGGTTCGACGGCGCCGACGCGCACCCGCCCATGGGGCGTCGCTATGTGTATCGCAACGGCGCCCTTCTGCGTCGCGGACGCGTCGTTGAATGCTTGAGACCTGTGCTGCTGACGCTGTACGAGAGCCTCATCGACCCGCCGTGTCGGGTCAGGCTGCGCCTGCGTTGGCGGCTAGAGCCACTCGACACCGCCACGTCCGTGTTGCTTGATGCGCGCTATGAGCTCAACGGCCCGGCGTATCTGAATCGCCGGCATTGGCGTGAGCAGATCCACGGGCACTGTGGACGGCTGCTGATGGCCGTGCAGGTACGACTAGTCGATGCGCAGCTCGGTCAGGGGGTTGCGGCCGACAGCGGCCAGAAGATCGGCAGCAGTACCATGACCGTGACGAACACGACGGCTGTCAACGGTAAGCCGAGCTTCAAGTAGTCGGCAAAGCGGTACCCACCTGGGCCCATGACGAGAATGTTGGCCGGGTGGGAGATCGGGCTCGTGAAGCTTGCCGATGCGGCCATCGCAACGGCCATCATCGCGGTCTGCGGCGCGATACCGAGATCTGCGCTTGCAGAGAGCACGATAGGCGCCATGAGGACGACGAGTGCAGCGGTCGGAATGATCATGGTGCCGGCGGCGGTCACGAGATAGAGCCCTGCAATAACTGCCATCGGGCCGAACGGTCCGAGTAGCGCCATCGTCTGTTCCGCCAGAAACGTTGCCGCGCCACTCTGCTCCATCGCCGTTCCGAGCGGCAGCATTCCGGCGATCAGGAAGATAGCCCGCCATTCGATTGCGCGATAGGCATCCTCCATGGTCAGGCAGTTTGTTACCACCATCAGTGTGGCGCCGATCACCGCGGCGATATAGATCGGCAGCCAGCCCGTGAGCACGGCGAAGATGACGGCGAACATGATGCCCGCGGCGAGCGGGGCTTTGGCAGTGTCGACTTGACGCTGAGTCACGGGCGTTAGCACGAGAAAATCCGGATCGCGCTCGAGCAGCGCGAGCTGCTGGCGCGGACCGAGTAGTAGCAACGCATCGCCGAACTGTAAGACGAGGCGATCGAGATTCGTGCGGATGGCTTCGCCCTTGCGCCAGACCGCGACGAGCTCGAGACCGTATTTCGCACGAAAGTTGATCTCCGAGGCGGGTCGTCCCACGAGGCTCGAGCGCGGATCGAGCGTGGTCTCGAGCAGGTTGAGCCGGTCGGACTCGAAGACGTTGAGATTCGGTTGCGTGTCTGGCTGAATCTCGAGCTCCTGAAGTCCGCGCAGCACGTCGAGATCCTCCTCGCGGCCTTGAATCAGCAGCAAGTCGCCACCCTTCAAGGATTGATCGGGCTCCGGCATGATCGTGAGCTCGCCGTCGCGGAACAGGGCGAGCAAGCGGAAGTCGAACGCGTCGCCGAGACGGCTGCGCACGAGCGTATCGCCGGCGAGCTGCGATTCGTGCGGAACGCGGACGACGAAAATGCGCTCCTGTAAACGGTACGTTTCACTGACCTCCTGCTCGTCGACTTCGCGGCACGAGGAAAATTCTGCCGAACGCTCGAGCTCCTCGATCGTATCGGGTGTCGCCTGCAGCAATAGCACGTCGTTTGTGCGCAGCGGAACGTTCGCGAGATTGACGCGGCGCACGAGGTCGCCGCGCTTGATTGCGAGCACGTTGGCGCTGTGGCGGTCGCGGAACTCCGAATGGTGCAACAATTCGGCGACGAGATTAGAGTCCTCAGCGACCGTCGCTTCGACGAGTTTGACTTGCTCGGCCATGAGCGCTTGCAGCACGGGCGCCTCGCGCTCGATGACGAGGTCGCTCCAGCGTTGAAACTCGCTGAATCGATCGAGACGGCCCTGCACGAGCAGCTTGTCACCGCCCTGCAATACGGTTTGCCGCGACGGCATGAGCTCGTTTCGCCCGTAACGCTCGAGCGCGATGACGATGAGACCTGCAGCAACGCCAATACGGCTTTGGCCGAGCGTTTTGCCGACGAGAATCGAATCCCCCGGAATCTTCATTTCGAAGGCGCGCGATTGCAGGCCGTAGAGCGCCCGAAGATTTCTCTGGCTGCGTCGCTGCGTTTCCTCCTCGGGTTTCTTTCGCGGCAGCAAGAAGCGTCCGGCGAGCGCGATGAAGGTGGTGCCCGCTACGAGCACGGCACCGCCGATCGGCGTGAAATCGAACAATCCAAACGGCGCATAGCCGGCGGCTTCTAGCGCGCCGCTTATCAGGAGGTTCGGTGGCGTGCCGATCAGCGTCGTCAGGCCGCCGAGCAGGCTGCCGTAGGCCAGCGGCATCAGCAGGCGTGACACGGGCAAGCGTGTCCGTCTAGCGATGTCGACGACGACTGGCAGCATGAGCGCGGCGACGCCGATGTTGTTCATGAACGCCGACAGCCCCCCTGCGGTAAGCATGATGACGATAATCATGCGGCTCTCTCGCCGGCCGGCGAGCCGCAGAACGGTGCTGCCGATGACATCGGCGATACCCGTACGCGTTAAGCCGCTGCTGAGGATGAACATCGCCCAGACGGCGATGACGGCGGGATTCGAGAATCCGGCAACTGCTTCCGGTGGCGTTACGAGCTCTGTGAGCACGAGACTGCCCATCACGAGCAGCGCAATCACGTCCATCCGAAGCTTTTCGCTGACAAATAGCGCCAGCGAAAGGACCAGAATGGCGAGTACGAGCCCGATCTCGAAAGTCAATGGAAGCCCTTGAGGCCTCGTGCGTGATGCGCGGCCGCAAGTGCGCATACCTGTCCGACGAAGCCGAATCATTCTAATCTACATGGGCGTGTGCCGAAAGATCGATCGCAGATAACGGGTGTGCTTGAATGTGAATCGTGAACTTGATCACATCGCAGCACTCGACCACTTCTATACTCGAGGGAGATCGCGGCGCGGCTGGCCGCCCCTCGTGAATCACCCTCGGCGATCAATGGCGGCTGGCCCTGCTCAGGAGGGCTCATGAGTCGTACGCGCACGGAGAGAGTCGAGCCAGTCAGGAGTCTGCAGGAGTTTTTCCGGGATTCCGTCGCGCAATCGATGCGCCGGCAGGGGCTGCAGGCCTGTGACGTGACGGCCCACTATGTCGTCAACCTCTTGACGCTGTTCGCCCGCTCGGAAGCACTCTACGACGATTGTGAGTCACGCCGCGGGCTGAAGCCGTTGGCGCTCATGCTCGCTGATGCCGTCAACGCGCCAAGCGCGCGCGAGCGCGCACATGCGCTGCAACGACTCGGCGATGTCTCTTTGTTCATATCGGGTTTCTTCGCCGACGCACTCGCTGACAAGATCGTCGACATCGATTACTACATCTGCATGGGCGAAGGCGCCTACCACTCTTTGTCCCGGGAGATTCACAGCACGCCCCGCGGCGCGGCCTACGGGCCGGTATTCGATGAACTCTCCTGCAAGTTCAAAGGTTTCGTCGACGTCCTTGCTGATCTCAGGGCGGAGGCGCGAGCGCGTCCCGAGCAGGACGTGCTGAGGCTCTACGAGATCTGGCTGCGAACGGGCAGTCCACGCGCCGAGCGCCTGCTGCGGCGCCTAGGGATAGAGCCCAACGCAACGCTAGACAGTAGCTCGCGGCACTAGAGCGATGGTTTTGACCCAATTGCAGGCGATGCTGAGTGAGCTCTATGCGCTCGACGTCGCCTATGACGTCGACGATTTTCTCGTGACCGATGAGCGTCTGGCCGACGCGCTCGATGTGGATGGACGCCAGCTCGACGAGAAACTGCTGATCGTCGAGGAACAGGGAGAAGCGTCGATCGCGCTATACGTCGACGCGTATGTCGTTGAGCGGCTTCGGAAGAACGATCCCGCGAGACAGTTGTGCACGGACAACTTAGAGGATTTCTGGACAGCGCTCGAGGGCGTCAGCCATTTCCTGTATTACGTTTGGAATGCTGCGCTCGAGAAATCCGTGACGCTCATGGAGATGGAGCTGCAGGCAGAGGTCGACAAATTCGTCGTTACGGCGCAGTTGCTCCGCCGGCAGGGCGGACGTCTGCCGGAAAACCTGCACCGCTGTCTGTTTGATTTACCGAAGTTCGATGACCGGCTCGATGCCGAGGAGCTGGCGCGCTATCGGTCGGCGAATCGTTACGCGGGTAAGTACTGCATGAAGCTCGCGCCGCAGCTTGCGGCCGTGCCGGATCCGGATGCGCTGCGCGACGAGCTCTGTTATTTCTATCGGCTCGCCCAGCCCGGCAAGATCGAGCACATCGAAGCAGCCTGAGCAGGGATCGCGCTCAAGATTTTCTCGGCAAATCGTCGCCGAGATGCAGCCAGTCGACGGCCGTTGCCGCGAATCCATGCGCCGCCGGCTCACGATCGATCGCTCCAGGAACGCACGCACGTGCGACGTGGATCTCACCGGGCCATCGCGAAGAGCGAAAAAAAATGCTGCTGCCGCACACACCGCAGAATCCGCGCTCGGCATCGGCGCTAGAGGAAAACCACTGCAAGCTTGCATCGCTCTTGAGCTCGAGCTGCGAACTATCGACGCCGATCCATGTTACGAACGCCGCGCCATGTGCGCGTTGACACATGCTGCAGTGACAGTGCGCACACCATTTTGTGGGGCCGACGATACGAAACGCCAGGACGCCGCACAGGCAGGCGCCAGCGAAAGATCGTGTCGAGCTATCGTCCATCACTGCTGTTTCCGGTTTGGCGTATTGGCCCAGATCTCATACAAGCACGGAGATATTAGCAGCCCCGGGATCCTTGCTCGGTCGCTCGTCGCGCGTACTTAGAATCCCGCTTTACCCGCCGAATTTGTCGCTGTTCGCGCGCAGGCTGGACGCGGAGACTGGCTGCGTGTCTAGCAATATGCAAGGAGAGCGGGGATGCAACGGATTGCACTTTTGCTGTTATGTGCCGGATTGGGAAGCTCGAGCGCTCAAGCCGATTTTTGCGAACGAGTCGGCCAGGTCATCGCGGGGTTCGCTGGCGGCGCGACCGGCTACGGCCTCGTCCGCAATCTCGGTACAGCCACCAATTGGGTCAGTGCCGGGCTCTACGGTGCTGGGCTTACGGTGGTCGGGATCGGCGGACAGTCTGTCGGCCAGGAGATTTGCGAGAACTTCGATGACCTGTTGAACGACATCATGGCGATATATTGTATCGCCGGTGAGTATGTTTGCGACGACGTTCTGCGTATGTCGGCGAGCCTATACACAGACTTCACGATTTGCACCGCCTGTTCTTCGGATCAGATTTTTAGTGCGTTCTTACTAGAGGACTCGGATCGGCAAGACTACCTTCGGCGTATGCAACGACAGATAACAGGGATCAGCGCGAGCTCACGGCCAGTTTCTCCGCGCTTCCATCTCGGCTTGCTGAATGCTGTCGTGCTGAATTCCTATTTTCTCGGACAGCAGGCGGGCTACGATCTCTTGAGATCGTCATCGACATCAATGTACGTGAACCGCAAATAATGGAGCTCGCACAGTACTTGTTCGGCTGGCTTTGTATTGGCTTCGGCTTTTTCACGCTGACGGAGGGCTACCATGCCTTCCGTCAGCGTGCCGATAAAGCCGGGCGACCTGCTGGTTATTGGTGGCAAGCCGGTCTGATCGGTGCCGTCGGTTTCGGCTTGATCGCGTTCGGTTTGAGCTTGGAAGGCGGGATCTAGGTCTCGCCCTGTAGCAGATCGTCCATGCGCCGCGTGAGCTGCTCGAATTTGTAGCTCGGAATGCGATAGCGCCAGCCGCTCAAGCGTTCGTTGAGCGTTTGCGCTTCCGCCGTGGCCGCTGCCTGGTCGGCTTGCGGCGCGTCCGATTCGGTCGCCGCGGCGATGCTGATCCAGGTCGTGTCGTCGCGCTCGAACCCGGTCACGGTCAGCCGCAAGCCGTCGAAGGTCACGAGCTCCGTGACGGTCCGCTCGGTGTCGTCATCCGTGGCCCGCTCGACATCCTCGAGAGTCAAGTTCTGCAGGACGCCGGCTATGACGTTCGCGACGCTGTCGTAGAGCAGCGAGCGGCCCTCGGGTATGCCCTCGACCGAGAAGTTCGCTTCGTCGGCAGATGCCTTGGCGGCTCGGACGATGTCCCCGTCCGGGTGCGTGACGGTGATCTCGCGCACGCGGGTCGATGCCAGATCGATGACCGCCGTGTCGAGCCAGTCGGCAGGCGTCTCGCCGAGCTCCGGGTCCCGGCTGATCAGGTAGCTCTGATTCTCGCCCGCTCGGCGGACGTAGCGGCGATAGTCCCCGGCGGCATCACCGACGACTATGGCCGCCGGTTCAGCTGGGCCATGCAGGGTGACGGCAAGCCCGCCGGCGTCGTCGGCTGCAACGTCCTCGACACCCAGGCGGTCGTGCAGCTCGGGATTGGCGGTCTTCGCCTCCAGAATGCGTGCCTCGGCGAGGCTCAACAAAGTATGGCGAACCTTTGTCAGATCGGCGCTGTAGCCGTCGCGCTCGCGCACGGTCCAGCCGTTCTCGTTACGGTCTAACGTTGCAACGGCTTCGCTCCCTGCGCCGACGATCTCGATGCTCGTGACCTCGTCGAGCATGCCCATGAGGCCGGGCAAGAACTCGTCGTCGGTTTGTGCGATGTCGCTCGGGCCCGTCGTTTGGCGTTGGCCGATCACCGCGAGCACGACGAGCACGACCAAGCCACCCGCTAGCCAGATCAAGTTCCGGCTGTTCACGAGCTTGCTCCGATCGTGCGTCGCCGTACGAACACCACGGCGAGTGCGACAACGGTCAGGAGTAGCGGCATGAGTCCGATGTTGATCACTCGCAGTGCCGTGCCGAGTCCCTCGATGCTGCTGTCGAGCTCGCGTCGAACGGCGCGCAACTCACTGCGAATGCGCACTTGCTCACCGAGAAACCGCTGTATTTCTTCCTGTTGCTCGGTGCTCATGAGTAGCGAGCCTTGATCCGTCCGGGCCTCCTGCAGCTCGCCGAGGCGCTGTTCCGTCTCGCTGAGCTCGGCCTGCAGCTGCTGCTCTGTCTGGCGGAATTGGGCGTCGGCTTGGCGGCGCAGCTCGTCGACTGTCGTGAATGGTCGCGAGAAGCTCGCGCGTGCGCGGATGCCGATCAGTGCGGCGCTTCCGGACAGGTTATCCAGCGCGTTGATGATGAAGTCGCCGTTGTTGGCGAATGGCGTGACGATCTGCTGGCCGAGGAAGCTCTGAGTCTGCACCCAGAGCCGGTCGCTGAGGATATCGACGTCGCCGATGACGATGACGTTCGCCGAATCGGAAGAGGTGAGTTGCGGCCCGGACGGGCCCGACGCGGCGTCGTCGCTTTCGGCCGGTCCTGGCGGGCCATCCGGGAACGCCGTCGTGAGCGGGCCGATGACTCGCGCGGCAAAGACGTACTGCTCGCCGCTCGGCATAAAGCCGTCGAGCAGCGTCTGGGGATCGGCAAGGAATTGAAATTGACTCGTCGGCAGCTCCGCAGCTTCCGTGCTCGAAACGAGCAACGGTACGAGCTCGATCGCGGCGTCGTCCGCCACGCCGAAATGCCCGGCGGTGCCGAGATTGATCGATCCGAGTCCCGACGTGACGACGTCCTCGGGGTCGATCGATGCAGCATCGAGTCCCACGAGCCCTAGATGGCGCACGGGTCTGGCCCCGAATCCACCGCTAATCGAAAGCGCATAACGGTTGTCGCCAACGACGTTGGTGGACGAAAAGGTCACGCCCCACGCATCGAACAGTTGCTCGAGATTCGACGCGCTGCCCATGGCCATGCCGGTCGGGTCTGCATTGACCATGTCGATCTCGGCTAGCGGGTCGACGAAGACGAGCGCCCGCCCGCCGCCGAGAATGAACTGATCGATAGCGTAGAGCGTCGCGGCATCGAGGTTCTGCGGATGCACGATCCAGAGAATGTCGATGTCATCCTCGACCGCGGCGAATCCCGGCGTCAGCGTGCGGATCTCGAAAAGCTGGCGCGCCTGAGTCGTGATGACCCATGGCTCGGTCATCTGTTGGATCTGAGGGTTGAAGCCTGCGGTCATCGAAACGCCCGACAGCAAGCCTACGACCGGCTTGTCGGGGCTCGACAGGCTATAGACGAGCTTCGCGAGGTCGTACTCTAGAAATGCCTCCTTGTCGGGTTGAAAGAAGCCGATCGTCTGCTCGCCGCCGACACTGTTCGTGCCGGCGAGACCGAAGAAGATCGACTCGCCGAGCGTACCGAGGCTGACGGGCTCCAGACCGAACTGTGTCGCGCGGTCCTCATCCTCGGAAAACGGCAGCGGGTCGATGATCTGCAGGACGAGCCTGCCGCCGGCCTGGGCGACGAATTCCTCGAGCATCTCCCGTACGCGTGTCGCGTAGGTGCGCAGAAACGGAATGTCGGCCGTCTCACGGTCCGAAAAGAAGTAGTAGAGATTGATGGGCTCTTCAATGCTCTGCAGTACCTGCCGCGTGCCGGGCGAGATTGTGTAGAGATCGTTTTCCGTCAAGTCGATGCGCAGGCCGCGCAGTAAAGTGTTGCTCGCGACCAGTGCCGCGAGAAAGCCCAGGCCCAGCAGCAGCAGGGCCGTCAATCCGATCTTGCGCTGTCTTTGAGTTGTCATGGTCGTTAGTTATTCAATCCGCTTTCTTCAGTTCGAGAACGATTGCGTTCGCATACAACATGACGCCAATCAACAGCGCGAAGTAGACGAGATCGCGCAGATCGATGACGCCTTTGCTGATGCTCGCGAAGTGCGTCAAGAAGCTCAGGCTCGCGACTGTGTCGACCAGAGCCTGCGGAGCCCATGCCGAGAACAGATCCAGAACCATCGAGAATCCTGCGAGAAGCAGAACAAAGCACGCAACGACCGATAGAATGAACGCGATCACCTGATTCTTGGTCGCGGCGGAGATGCACGAGCCGACGGCGAGGAATCCGCCAGCCATAAGAAGACTGCCGACGTATGCGGCCAATATGACGCCGTTATCCGGATCGCCGAGGTAGTTGACGGTTATCCAGATTGGAAACGTCAGCGCGAGTGCGAGCGCCGTGAACAGCCAGGCGGCGAGATACTTTCCGAGGACGGCCTGCCAGAGCTCGATCGGTAGCGTCATGAGCAGCTCGATGCTGCCGGATTTCCGCTCTTCTGCCCACAGTCGCATGCTGAGCGCCGGCACGAGGAACAGGTAGAGCCATGGGTGGAAATTGAAGAACGGCATGAGATCGGCCTGACCGCGCTCGTAGAAATTGCCGAGGTAAAATGTGAACGTGTTGCTCAGGATCAGAAAGATCACGATGAACACATACGCAACAGGCGTCAGGAAATAGCTCTTGAGCTCGCGGCGCATGACCGCCATGACGTTATTCATGCTGCAGCGCCTCCCGTGATCGTTCTGAAGACCTCGTCGAGGCGGCCCGACTCCAGATGCAGCTCGGCGAACTCCCAACCTCGCTCGGCGCTGAGCTCGCTGATCGCCCTTAGCGGCATTCGGCCCGGGGCCGGAAAGGCCGTGAGCCTGTTTGCATTAGCATCGACTTCAGTTCGCTCGACATCGCCGAGCGCGTCGATCTCTTTGCGTATCTGCTCGAGCGCAACGTTGTCGGCGAGTCTGAGAGAGACAGCGTTGTGAAACTTCGACCTTGCCTCGAGGTTCGCCGGTGTGTCGTCGGCGAGTATGCGGCCCTGGGCAATGATGATCGCGCGATTACAGAGTGCGTCGACTTCCTCGAGCAGATGCGTCGAGATAATAATGATCTTGTCCTTCGCCATCGCGTTGATGAGCTCACGAACCTCGTGCTTCTGATTCGGGTCGAGGCCGTCGGTCGGCTCGTCGAGGATCAGCACTTGCGGATCGTGCAGAAGCGCCTGGGCGAGCCCGACGCGCCGCTTGTAGCCTTTCGAGAGCGTGTCGATGCTCTGCTCGAGCACGTGCTCGAGATGCAGAAGGCCATAGATCTCCGCGAGGCGCGCGCGGCGCGAGTCACCATGCATACCGCGGATATCTGCGACGAAATCGAGGAACGCACGCGGCGTCATCTCCGGGTAGCTCGGCGCGCCCTCGGGTAGGTAGCCTATGCACGCCTTCGCGGCGGTTGCATGCGTTGCTATGTCGTAGCCGCAGACGGTTACGCGGCCGGAGGACGCCGGCAAGAAGCCTGCTATGACGCGCATCGTCGTGCTTTTTCCCGCACCATTCGGTCCGAGAAAACCGAGCACCTCACCCGGCTCGACCTGAAAGCTCAGGTCGTCGACCGCGAGTAGCGGCCCGTAGTGTTTGACTAGATTCTGACAATCAATCATCGGAAAAATCCTTCGAGATCGCTAAACCTGCGCGGGGACCTCACCGGTGAACCGCGGAATTTTCCATAGCGCGCGGCGCTTTTCAAGACCCCGTCAATTCGCTCTACTGGATAATATTGCCGTCCGCATCCATGATCTGGACGGGACCGAGCTCGAGCGCCCGGACGCTGTCTTCGATGCGGCTCAGGTCGCCCACGACGACCCAGGTCAGCTGCGCCGGTGCAAATAGGCTTTGCGCGGCTGCGTTGACGGTCCTCGTGTCGAGCCCCGCGATCAAGTCCGCGTAGATATCCCAATAATCGTCGGGAAGACCGAAACGGACGAGCTCGGCAATGTCACCGGCAACGGCCCTGGCGGTTTCCCAGCGCCCCGGCAACGTCAGCGTGCTGCGTCGCTTGGACGTCTCGACTTCCTCGTCTGTAACGGGCCTCGATGTGACGAGTTCGCGCAACTCCCGGTCGAGCTCGATCATCGACGGTGCCGTCTGATCCGTTTGGACCGGTGCATAGACAATGAATGGGCGCTGCAACATGGTGTCGACGATCAAAGACCGCACGCCGTACGACCAGCTCTTGTCCTCGCGAAGATTCAGATTGATACGCGATGTGAACGTGCCGCCGAAGGCGTCGTTCGCCGCGTCGAGTGCGAGCTGGCGCTCATCGGCCTTGGGTGCGACGAGATGTCCGCCGATGATGATGCTCTGCTCCGATCCGGGCCGGTCGATCAAAATCACGCGCGCTGCTTGCGGCAAAGCGACTTCAGCGAGGTGCTTGGCCGGTGTCTCGCCGGGTGTCCAGTCTGCGAACAAGGCCTCGAGCTGCGGCTCGATCTCGGCCATCGACGTATCGCCGACGACGATCATGGTAGCGTTGTTGGGCTTGAACCAAGCCGCGTGAAACGCGACGAGGTCCTCGCGCATCAACGCTGTGACGCTGGCCTCGGTGCCCGAGCCCGTCATCGGCAACGCGTAGGCGTGGCCGTCGCCGTAAATCAGGCGCGGAAACACGCGCAATGCCATCGAGATGGGCGTGACCTGCTCGCGTTGAATCTCCGACAGCAATAGCTGCTTGAGCCGGCCGAGCTCGGATTCGGGGAAGGCCGGGTTCAAAATGACGTCGCTATAGATCTCCAGCGCCTGCGGGAGATTCTCGCTGAGGGCGGACAGGTTCACGAACGAGAAGTCGAGATTCGAGCCCGTGCTCAGGTTGGCGCCGAGCTGCGCGAGTTGATCACTGATCTCCAGCGCATCCCAACGCGCGGAACCCTCATCGAGCATATCCATCGCGAGCTTGGCCGTGCCAGGCGCGCCAAACTGGTCGGCCGCGTAGCCCGCATCGAGCTGTAGCGACAGATTAACAACCGGCACGGCCGCACGCCTGGCGACGATGACGCGCATGCCATTGCTGAGTTGACCGCGCTCAAATTCAGGAAACTGCGCCGACGGGAAACTTTGCGGCATCGGTAAGGCCGAGCGATCCGCGCCATCCGGACGTGTGCTGCGCTCGTCGAACGGATGTACCTCGAGCGTTAAGGCTGGACCGGAGAGCCAGCGGCGCGCCGTGTCGCGCAGCTCGGCGGGCCTTGCCGTCTCGGTGATCTCCAGGGAATCCTTATAGGCATCGGGACGACCGCCGAGGACCGCACTCTCGGCAAGCAGGGCAGATTTTCCGCCGACGCGCTCGATGCCGCGAATGAACCCCGAGCGCGTGTCCATGACCGCTCGGGTGAGCTCCTCGCGCGTCGGACCCGTTTCGAGAAACCGCTCGAGCTCCTCATCGAGTAGGCGCTCGACCTCAGCGAGATCGCCGCCGGGAAGCGCCGTAGCCCAGACCGCGTAAGCGCCGGCTATCTCGCCGACGAAGGCGAAGCCGCCGACGTCCGTCGCGACCTGATCCTCGTAGACGAGCCGCTGGTAGAGTCGCGACGTCTTGCCCTGAGTTAGTGCCACGTCGGCGAGGCTGAGTTGCTCGGCCTCGATGTTGCCCCATTCCGGAATCGGCCAGACCTTATAGAGGCGTGCCTGCGGAACGCGGTCCTGCAGCATGACGCGGCGGTCGTGGTCCAGCTTCGGGACCCAAGTCTCCAGCCGGGAGAGCGGAGGACCAGCCGGGATATCGCCGAAATACCGTTCCGCTTTCTCGCGGGCCGTCGCGACGTCGATGTCACCGGCCAGGACGAGCGTCGCGTTGTTCGGCCCGTAGTAGGTGCGAAACCACTCATAGACGTCATCGAGTGTCGCGGCGTCGAGATCCTCCATGGAGCCAATGATCGGCCAAGAGTAGGGGTGCCCTTCGGGGAATAGATTGCTCGTGATCTGATCGAACACCTTGCCGTACGGTTGATTCTCGCGCTGGCGTTTCTCGTTTTGCACCACGCCGCGCTGCTCGTCGAGCTTCTCTTGATCGATGGCGCCGAGCAGATGCCCCATGCGATCGGATTCGAGCCAAAGTGCGAGATCGAGCGCGCTCGTCGGGACGGTCTGATAATAGTTGGTACGGTCGTTGTTGGTTGTGCCGTTGATTGATGATGCGCCAACCTGCTGCAACGGCGTGAAATATTCCTCGTCGTGATTCTCGCTACCGTTAAACATCAAATGTTCGAACAGATGAGCGAAGCCCGTTCTGCCCGGGATCTCGTTTTTCGAGCCGACGTGATACCACAGCGTCGTGGATACGATCGGCGCTTTGCGGTCCTCATGGACGATGACGCGCAGGCCGTTGTCGAGCGTGAATTCCTCGAACGGAATATCGAGCTGCGCTCGGACACCGAAGGAGGTCAATACGAGTGCCGATGCGCAGAGCGCGGGTATCGATCTATTCATAATGCTTCGGTTCGTTACGTTATTCATTCAATCTTTGCAAGACAGTGGAAGCTCATTCGGAGTTCCGCGCGGCCCGAAAGTTTCGCGAGTAACCGTGGTCCATGGCGTTCACGCGAAAGCCTCTGACGTAGGGCTTGACGAGATGCCTGTTCGTATAGAATGCACGAAAGACGTCGTCGGGCACGCCGTGCGGTCCGCGAGCGACGAGCACACGAGGTAGAGGCAGATGATTGACTTCGCTGAATGCCGCATCGAGTCGCTCCTTTCGGCAGCCGCCAGTATAGAGTACGCGTGCGAGGCAGACCCAGTTATCGGGAACGGCTTATGGTGAGTCGGCGCGGGCTCTTTCCGCGGCTCGATCCCTACGATCACGGCTTTCTGCGTCGCGGCCAGCACCAGATTTACTACGAGCAATGCGGTAACCCCAGCGGGAAGCCCGCGCTGTTCCTCCACGGTGGCCCGGGGGGTGGCGGCGACGAGAACGCCCGACGATTCTTCGATCCGGCCGGCTACCGAATCATCAACTTCGACCAGCGCGGCGCCGGGCGTAGCCGCCCGACCGCGAGCCTCGACGAGAACACGACCTGGGATCTCATCGGCGACATTGAGGCGCTACGGGAGCATCTAGGCGTCCAGCGTTGGCTCGTGTTCGGTGGGTCCTGGGGCAGCACGCTCGCGATCGCGTACGCCCAATGTCACCCAGCGTCCGTTAGTGAGCTGGTTCTGCGCGGAATCTTCCTGCTGCGACGTCGAGAGCTCCACTGGTTCTATCAGGATGGCGCGAGCAACTTGTTCCCGGAACAATGGCAGCAGTTTCTCGCGCCGATTCCGCCACAAGAGCGGCACGATCTGCTCAGGGCCTACCATCGCCGACTGATCGGCGACGACGCGCAGGCCCGCCTCGAGGCCGCGCGCGCGTGGTCGATCTGGGAGGGCACGACGAGTTCGCTACTCGCCAACGCCGATCTCGTGGACCACTTCAGTGCGCCTGATTTTGCCCTTGCGCTCGCACGTATCGAAGTGCATTACTTCGTCAACGGTGGCTTCCTCGAGCACGAAGAGCAGCTGCTCGATAACGTCGAGCGGATTCGTGATATCCCGGCTGTGATCGTTCAAGGGCGTTACGACGTCGTGTGCCCGATCGTGACAGCCTGGGAGCTTGTGCAACGATGGCCCGAGGCGGATTTTCGGGTCGTCGCCGATGCAGGGCATACCGCCTACGAGCCTGGCATCACGCACGAGCTCGTCTCGGCGACCGATGAGTTTCTTGCAGCCGACAATAGGGGATCGTCGCGTGTCTAAAACACTCCTCGTCAATGGGACGATCGTGAACGAGGACCGCATCTATGCCGCCGATGTGCTGATCGATGGCGAGAGAATTGCGAAGATCGAGCCGGGGTTGTCCGCCTCGAGCGGTGAGAACGTTATCGACGTCAGCGGCTGCCATGTCCTGCCAGGGCTCATCGACGACCAAGTCCACTTCCGCGAGCCCGGTCTAATGCACAAGGCAACGATTGCGACCGAGTCTTTGGCGGCCGTGTGCGGGGGCGTGACGAGTTACATGGAGATGCCGAACACCTCGCCGCCAACGACGACGGTCGAGGCGCTCGCCGAGAAGCGCGATCGCGCCCTGGGCCGCAGCCACGCGAACTTTGCATTTTACCTTGGCGCGACGAACGAGAATCTCGATGAGATCAAGCGCGTGGCGCTCGGTGAAGCTTGCGGTATCAAGGTCTTCATGGGTGCATCGACGGGGAATATGCTCGTCGACGATCCGGCCACGCTCGAGCGCATCTTCGCCGAAGCTACGTTGCCGGTCGCGACGCACTGCGAGGATTCGCCGACGATTTGGCAAAACGAGGCGCAGTTCAAGCAACGTTACGGTGACGACGTGCCGATGGCGTGCCATCCGCAGATTCGCTCCGCAGAGGCCTGCTACAAATCTTCTTCGCTCGCCGTTGAGCTCGCCAAGCGATTCGGCACGCGTCTGCACGTCCTGCATCTGACGACCGAGCGGGAATTGAATCTCTTCGAGCCCGGTCCGATCGAAGGCAAGCACATCACGGCAGAGGTCTGCGTCCATCATCTATGGTTCGACGAATCGAGCTACGGCGCGCTGGGAGCGCGCATCAAGTGCAACCCGGCGATCAAGCGCCATGAGGACCGCGAGGCGCTGTTGGCGGCCGTTCGCGACGATCGGCTCGACGTGATCGCAACGGACCACGCACCGCATACGCTCGAGGAGAAACAGCAAACCTACTTCTCGGCGCCGGCCGGCTTGCCGCTCGTGCAGCACTCGCTGCAAATGCTGCTCGAGCATCACCGCAACGGCCGCCTGACGCTCGAGCAGATCGTGCGCAAGGCCGCGCATAATCCAGCACGACTATTCGGCGTGAAGGATAGAGGCTTTCTACGCGAGGGCTACTACGGCGATATCGCCGTTGTCGATCTCGAGCGGCCCGAGCGAGTGACGACAGAGAACGTGCGCTACAAATGCGGCTGGTCGCCATTAGAGGGCGTGGAGCTCGGAGCGAGCGTCGTTATGACGCTCGTCAACGGCATGGTCGTTGTGCGCAACGGCGAGGTTCTCGCTGAGCCGGGCGGCCGGCAGCTGGAGTTCTCTGAGTAGCGCGCTGCCCGTCGTCGTGTCGGGGCTTGAATTGCTGCTCCCGGGTATGCTGGACTTGCCGCTGAGCGGCGCGCACCAGGAGTGAGATCGTGAGGGTTCTGCCAAATCTCTTCGCAGTCTGCTTAGTGGCCGGCTGCGGACCGGGCGCACCGCCCGAAACGCCAGCCGGACCAGAGAGTAGTTCGAGCGCAGGTCTGACCCAGGAGAGCGCACCGGCGACCGACACGGCCGTCGAGGTCGAATCGGATGCCGGGCTCGTTGGGCAGGAGAACCCGCTGATCGGTCTGCTCGAGCAGGATATTCCTTACGGCGAGGGTGCGGATGGAAATCTCGTCGGGTTTCTTGCCGTGCCCGAGGACGCTGCGGAGCCCTTGCCCGGCATCATCGTGCTCCATGAGTGGTGGGGTCTCAACGATGCCGTCAGGGAGGCCGCGCGGCGCCTAGCGCGCGAAGGCTATATCGTTCTGGCCACAGACTTCTACGGCGGGCGCACGGCCGAGTCAGTTGCGGATGCGCAGGACTTGATGCGCGAGCTCGTCGCGGACCCGGACAGCGTGCGCGACAACATTCGCCAGGCAGTCGAGTACCTCGAGCGTTACGCGCTCGCGCCGCGGGTCGGCAGCATAGGCTGGGACATGGGTGGGCGCTGGTCGCTGCAGACTGGGATCATGATGCCGGACGATCTCGACGCGCTCGTGATGTTCTACGGAGCCGTGGAGACCGATGAGGCAGCCCTGGACGCGCTCGGTATGCCGATGCTCGCGTTATTCGGCGAGCAGGATGGGTCGATTCCGTTACGCAGCGTGCAGGAATTTCGCAACGTGCTTAATCAGCTCGGCAAGGAAGCTGAGGTGCGGATCTACTCTGGTGTCGATCACGGTTTTTTCTTTCCCGGCAGCCCGACCTACAGCCCTATCGCTGCCGATGACGCGTGGAACAGAACGATTGCGCTGTTCGACGCGGCGCTCAAGAACTAAAAATAGGGGCCGGGACGAAATCCCTTTCGTGATGCGAGCCTTTCGGCTCACGCCAGGAGTCAATTCCCGGCCCCAATGGCCTCCCGGCCAACCCGGCAATCGCTGAGGGGGAGTCAGCGATCGCCGTTTTCGGAGATACCTATCGGTAAACCGTTAACCCCGATGCAACTCGCGTGCGATCGCGAGTCGAAATTGGGGCGCCTGCGCCTCACGTAGGCGTTGGCGCCGTGCATCCTCGATAGCTACTTCGACGCTGCGAACGTAGGCGGCCATCTCGGCTTCGAAATTCGCCCGTTGCGCGCGCGCTGCTGCTGAGGTCTCGTGGACAGTGATTTCCTCCAAGGGCTCGGCTTGCGCGGTGGCGCCCATTCCCAGGATCAGCGCGGCTGCTGCCAACGCGCCCCAGTTCCTGTTAATGCCTGTCGTATTCATCTTTGTAATCCTTTACATTGACGGGATTCCGATATCGTGACCATCACGTGCCGGAATCGCTGTGTCTCTCACTATGCACATGGCGTGCCAAGTATAAAATCACTGATTTTCAGCCTCTTACAGCCGATCTTTGTCACGGTAAACCGTTAAATTCACGGAAAACCGTTGCCTAATAACACGGAAATCCGTAAACTTCGCACATGTCAGCGACCGATCGATACCAACAATTTTTCCGCCGCAGCCCGGCGCTGCTCGTGGCGCTCGATCGAGACGGGTATTTCGTCGACGCAACCGACGCGTGGCTCGAGCGGTTCGGCTATGTCCGCGACGAGATCGATGGCCTTCGGCCGCAGGATCTGGCCAGTGAGGCGTCCCTAAGGCGTATTGTCGAGGACTACTTGCCGCTGCTGCGCCGGGCAGGCCAGTTGAGCCGCGTGCCTGTTGATCTGCTGACGAAAACGGGGGAACGGGTCGGCTGCCTCGCGAGCGCCGTGATCGAACGCAGCGCAGACGGGGAGCACATTGGGACACTGGTCGGCTACGCTGAGCTCGGTGAGGAAGCTGATCTGGAGAAGAATTTCACGGGTCTATACCGCGACACGCCAGCGATGCTGCACGCGGTGGACCGCAATGGCCGCATCGTGCACGTCAACGAGCGCTGGCTCATGAAACTGGGCTACCGCCGCGAGGAAGTCGTCGGCCGCCTCGTGACGGATTTCATGTCGGCAGACGGGCGAGCACCGGACGAGCAGTCCGTCAGCGACATCATTTCACAGGGCGAGCTCGACAACGAGCCGCGCAGCTACGTTAAGAAGAACGGGGAGATACTCGAGGCGCTCGTCTCCGCGCGTGCCGATCGTGATAAAGCCGGGCAGGTGACGTTCATGTATGTAGCGATCAAGGACGTCACGGACCGCAATAACGCCGAGCGCCAGCTCCGGGCAGCGTTCGAGGAAAACGCGCGACTGCGCGAGGAGCTCGAGCGGGAGCGCGACTACCTGCGCGAGGAAGTGCAGGTGTCGATGAATTTCGGCCGTATCGTGGGCGAAAGCCCGGTCCTCAAAAAGATGCTTGCGCAGCTCGAGGCCGTCGCCCAGACGTCTGCGAGCGTGCTCATTCACGGGGAGTCAGGCGTTGGCAAGGAACTCGTCGCACACGCGCTGCACAGCCGCAGCCCGCGTGCCGACGGGCCACTCGTCAAGGTCAACTGCGCGTCGATTCCGCGAGAGCTGTTCGAGAGCGAGTTCTTTGGTCACGTCAGGGGTGCATTCACGGGGGCGCATCGAGATCGCGTCGGGCGCTTCGAGCTTGCCCACGGCGGCACGCTGTTCCTCGACGAGATAGGCGAAATCCCCGTCGAGTTGCAGGGCAAGCTGTTGCGCGTGCTGCAGGAAGGCGAGTACGAGCGTATCGGTGACGATCGGACGCGCAGCGTTGATGTTCGGCTCGTCGCCGCTACGAACAGGGATCTCGAGGCGCTCGTCAAACAGGGCGGTTTTCGTGAAGATCTCTTCTACCGGCTCAGCGTTTTCCCGATCCAGGTCCCTGCGTTGCGCGAGCGCGGCGATGATGTCGTTCAGCTCGCAAGCCACTTCGTCGACCGCGTCTGCAAGGATTTCGGCAGGGCGCCGCTGCGTTTGTCGAAACAGCAGGTGGAGCTGCTGAAGAGCTATGCGTGGCCGGGAAACATCCGCGAGCTCAAGAACGTGATCGAACGCGCCGTGATTCTATCGAGCGGCAAAGTGCTGCGCCTCGATCTCGCTATGGCAGATATTGCGAGCACGGCCGGGGCAGCACGGCACGATGCTGACGAGACCGGGCCGGATATCATGACCGAGAAGGAGCTGCTGGCATTGCAGAAAGAAAACATGCTTGCTGCGTTGGAAATTGCTGATTGGCGAGTCTCGGGGCCAAACGGCGCTGCGACGCTCGTCGGCTTGAAGCCCACGACTTTCACGGACCGCATGAGGAAGTTCAGGCTGAGCAAGCCTCGGCGCAGCTCCGTTCGCGCCGCATCGTCGAGGCCGCTGTCCTCGGCAGACTGATTATCGAGGTGCGCGTCCTGTCAGGGTAGAAATAATCGGGCGCCGAATCGAACACTTGCGAGGCCTTCCGATAATTTGGTATATCTTACCCAGCTAAACGCGAATCCTCGGCGGAAACGAAGTGATCGCGTCTAGCCCGAACGTTCCGATTCGCCATATAACAACAAGAAAGGCTGCTCGTTCTATGTCCTATCTCGCAGAGCGCTTCCAGGCCGCGGTCACGGTGCTTGTCGGCGACGGAGCCATCAAGGAGCGGCTCGCGGCCGCCTACGTCGAGAATCTCGACGATTTGGAAGACACCGAATTCCCTGCAACGCTGAGGCAAGCATTCTCGGATCTGGAGCTCGCGTTGCATGCTGAGCATCCAATCGGCCGTGAGCCGTGCGTGCGCGCTACGGTCCGTAAGATGTCCAGCAACGAAGCGCGCGCCCATGCCAATACCATCGTCATGCTCTACGCCGAGCTCGTGCGCCACAGTGATCGAGCCGAGCCGCTCCGGGTCGTTCCATCCGGCCGGAAGAAGCCACCGAAGTTCCTGTCCGAGGGCGGCTGAGCCCCTTCAATTCCAAGGCCTCGAGGCACGAAAACTCGGGGCTTTGCGACGTTCGTCAAGGATTTATGTCCACTGCTCGGGCATAGTCACTAATGGGCATCTTTAGCACTAGCGACTCCATGACAGACCCTTCCGATAACGAGGCGACCGAGGTTCCTGAAGCGCCGAGTGCGGCAGGGATCTATGCGCCCTACGGCCAGCTCATCAAGATGCTGCTGCCGCGTTGCGGGGGCATCGCCTTCTACAGCCCGGAAAAGGAGTTGTTGTGGTGCTCTGACGGATGCGAGCGGCCCGACCTCAAGGTCGTGCTCGACGATCTGCCGACCGACGGTTCGGAGCGAATGTCCGGTGGCGGGGCGATACGCAGTTTGAGCGGTGACGGTGCAGCGTTCGTCTACATCCTGCGTGGCCAAGCCGGTGAAAATCTCGGGACGCTCGTCGTGGAAATCGGCGACGGTCAGCGCCAGACGAGCGGCTCGATGGTCGCTAGCCTCTTGCGGCCCGTGCTCGACTGTCTGGAGAATCGCGTCGACGTCGAGTCCACTCGGGCATCTGCGCAGATCCCGAGCGTCGATGCGACTCAGACGCTTCAGCTACAACTTCTGATTGGTGCCGACAGCGCCGGCGGGCCGCGCGCCGACAGACTCGAGTATCTCGTCAAGCAATGCGTCAAACATCTCGATTGCGTGCTGGGCGCATTGTTGATACCCGATAGAAACCTCACGATCTGCCGCACGGCTGAGGGCACTGCGACAGCCGAGGGCGAGCAGGTCCTGTCGAAGACGCACAAGCACTTGCTGGCCTGGATTCAGCTCAACAACAAGCCGATGGTCGTCAACCGGATCATGCCCGACGCGGCGGCCAAGAGTGTGCCGCCCTACAAGATTCTCTCCTGCCCTGTGCACGACGTTAACGGACGTGTCATCGGTCTTTTTGGGCTGTTCCGGGCGGCCGGCGGGCCAGACTTCGAGCAGACAGACGTGAGTATCTTGGAGCTGATGAGTCGCAAGGCCGTCAATATGCTCGGCAATCGCTACGACAGCCTGACGGGCTTGCTGAATCGCTATGCCTTCGAGCATGACGCTCGGGAGGAATTGGAGAACAAGAGTGGTGACGGCGAGACGGCGGCCGCGCTGCTCTATATCGACATCGATGGCCTCAATGTCGTCAACGGTGCGTTCGGGTTTCACGCGGGTGACGAGATCATTCAGCGCCTGGCTGTCGTGACGAAGCAGGGCGTCGATGACGACGCTATCGTCGGTCGTCTCGGCGGCGACCGCTTCGTCGTCATGTTGCCGTCTGGACCGGCAGACAGGCCCGAGGAACTTGCAGAGAGGCTGCGTTCTGAAATGAGCCAGCTCACGTATTTGCACGGTGAGCGTGCGATGCCGGTTTCAGTGAGCATCGGTATCGGTCGGAGTGTCGGCACAAGCGAGAGCATTTCGCACTTGATCGCCGCTGCCGAGTATGCGTGCAAGCGTGCGAAGGAGCTCGGCCGCAACCGCGTCGAGATATCGCACGCCGACAATGCATTTTCTGTCGCTCATCGAAACGATGCGCTCGCGTTCGCCAGCCTGCAGAACGCGCTCAAGGCCAACCGCTTTCGGCTCGAGGTTCAGTCAATCCACAGTCTCGGCGAAGAGCCGACCGTGCTGGGCCACGAAGTGCTGATGCGCATGCGCGAAGGCGACGGATATGTCGGTCCCGACAAATTTCTCGCTGCGGCTAAGCGTTATCATCTGATGCCCGCGCTGGATCGCTGGGTGCTCGCCGCGGCGTTGCGCAGCCTCAAGTCGGCGGCAGCGGGCCTGATCGACGAAGGCTGGATCAGCCTCAATGTGTCCAGCCAGTCGTTTCAGAGTGAGAGCTTCAGGGAGTTTCTCGTCGAGCAGCTGAGCGCTTCGGGCGTGTCACTCGAGTCGATCTGCATCGAGCTCAGGGAATCCTCCGCCGCTCACAATATGCGTGAAGCCGAGGCCCTGATCCACAGCCTGCACGAGCTCGGCGTCAAAGTCGCGCTCGATGACTTCGGCCGAGGGTTGAGCTCGCTGGCCTACCTGCGGACCCTGCCCGTCCAGTACATAAAGATTGACGGCGATCTCGTCCGGCGCGTTGCGAGTGATCGTCTCGCGGAGTCAATGGTGTTCGGCATTGCCCAGGCCGCTGCGACGCTCAAGATCGATACGATCGCCGAGCACGTCGAAACGCAGGAGATCGCGGCAAAGCTGCGCGAGCTCGGTGTGAGTTACGGCCAGGGATACTACTTTTCGCAGCCCGTCGCGATACCGTCCGCTTACGACGAGCCCGTATCGGCAGCGGGCGCGGCGCAGGCCTCCGCGTCCTAGGCTAGAGTCCTGACGAAGTTTCCTCCCAGCCTCGCGGGCTGGGCACTAGCGCGGCGCTTGGGCAGAATAGGGGGCATGCGCGTCGCTATCTTCGTTGTCATCGCTTCGAGCTGGGCCGGCGCGGCGGCTGCTCAGCTGCCGCCGCCGGTGCAGCGCATTCTCGACGGCCACTCGATTTCACCACAGGACATCAGCGTGTTGGTGCAGCCGGTGAGCGGCGACGAGCCGATCGTCAGTCACCTGCCTGCCGTGCCGCGAAACCCGGCCTCAACCATCAAGACCGTAACAACATGGGTCGCGTTGGACACGCTCGGGCCGACGTACTATTGGCCGACCGAGGTGTACTTTCTTGGCGAGTTCGCGGATGGCGCACTCGACGGCGACCTGGCGCTCAAGGGCTTTGGCGATCCGTATCTCGTCACCGAGGAAATCTGGAAATTGCTCCGTGCGCTGCGACGCACCGGCCTCGAGGACGTGCGGGGGGACCTCCTCATCGATGACACTTACTTCGAGCGTGTCGACGAGGACCCAGGCGCTTTCGACGGTCAGCCGTTTCGGACCTACAACGTGTTACCGAGCGCACTGCTCATCAATTTCAAAGCAGTGCGATTCCAGTTTCTGCCGGATCACGCGAACGCCGCTGTGCGCATTAGCGCTGATCCGGCGCCGACGAATCTCGACATCGATAACCGTTTGAGGCTAGTCGACGGACCGTGCCGAGGCTATCAGGCGGGCATCGCGTTTGACCTTGCCGACTTTCCAACAGGCCGCAGAGCCGTGTTTTCGGGAAATTTTCCGGCAGCGTGTGCGCCCTATTCTCTGAGCCGAACCGTTCTCGAGCACGACAGTTTTGCGTATGGGGTGTATCGGACGCTTTGGGCGGAGCTCGGCGGTCGCCATCGCGGTGGCCTTCGTCGCGGTGTGGTTCCGCAAGACACCGAGCCCGCGCTGACGTGGCGCTCGCGGCCGCTGGCCGAGATCATCAGAAGCGTCAACAAGTTCAGCAACAACGTCATGACGCGCCAGCTGCTGCATACGCTCGGAGCCGAGCGCGATGGCCCGCCAGGCACCGCGGCTGCAGGCATTGCCGTTATTCACGAGTATCTCGAGGCGCACGGAATCGAAAGCGGCGGCCTTGTCATCGACAACGGCGCGGGGTTGTCGCGCGCGACGCGAATATCCGCTGAGGCGCTCACAGGCGTGCTCCTGACGGCTGCGCGCAGCCCGCTCGCGCCGGAGTTTCTCGCCTCGCTGTCGCTAGGCGGTCTAGACGGCACGACGCGGGGCCGGTTCAACGGCCACGAGGTATCCGGGCGAATGCACGTCAAGACCGGGCGCCTCGACCACGTCTCGGCGTTAGTGGGCTTGGTCCATGCGCGCTCGGGTGTCGACTACGCGACGGTGGTCATGGTCAATTCCCCAGATGCCCACCGAGGCCCGGGCACGGAGCTTCAGGAAGCGCTCGTTCGCTGGGTCTACGAGCTACCGTGAGAGTCCCTAGGACAAGGCGGTCCTAGTTCTCGGTTTTACCTCGCAAATCTTCCTATAATCACCGCAGATTGGTGCTCACCGCAGATGCTGCGGTCGGAGGTTGCCTTGCTGAACCGGAAATGTCTCATTGCGCTCATCACGATGGCGTGGCCGACGCTGCTCTTTGCCGAGACGGCTTACGTCACAGATATTCTGCGACTCGGCCTGCATCGGGCTGAGGATACGAGCGACCAACCGTTTCGAACGCTCGTGAGCGGTACTGAGCTGGAAGTCCTCACGCGAACGACGAACTTCGCTCACGTCAGGGCGGCAGACGGCCAGGAAGGTTGGGTGAAGTCCGCCTATCTCGTCCTCGATAAGCCTGCTCAACTCAAGGTCGCGGAGACTGAAACTGAGCTTGCGGCGCTGCGCGCCGAACTCGATCGCGCGAAGATCGCTCAGCGCACGGCAGAGCAACAGCTCGACCAGGTTACACAGCAGATCGATGCAGCCGCGTCGTCGTCCGGTGCCGTTGAAGCGACGCTGAGTCGGCTGAAAGCGGAGAACGCGGACTTCGAGCAGCGCCTACAACGCTACCGCGGCAGCGTACCGATCTCGTGGATGCTCGGTGCGTTGGCTATCACGCTCGTTGCGGGCTTCGCTGGCGGCCTCGCGTGGATCGACTACACGAGTCGGCGTCGGCACGGCGGTTTCAGGATCTACTGACGCAAGCGATGCAGAGCTTGTCTTCGGGCCCAATCGGCTAGGCGAAAGCCGAGCAAGATCGCGAGAATTCCTGCGTAGAGCACCGGCTCCGACGTATCGAGCTTGACCTGCCAGAAGAAGTGCAGCACACCCAGCGCGGCGATCGCATAAACGGTTCGATGCAGCTTGAGCCAGCGACGGCCTAGCCGCCGTTGCATTGAATTCGTCGACGTCACGGCGAGGGGGATCAGCAGCACGACGGCCAGAAATCCGACCGTGATGAACGGTCGTTCAGTGACGTCCGCATACAACGTCGACCAGTCCATCCGCCAGTCGAGAGCCACGTAAGTCAGGGCGTGCAAGAGCGCGTAGGCAAAAGCGAGCAGCCCGAGTGAACGGCGCAGCCCGACTAGCCAGTTGAGTCCTGTGAGCCGGCGCAGCGGCGTAACGGCGAGCGTGATCAGCAGGAGGTTCAGCGCGGTCTTGCCGAGGGTATGCAGGACTTCTTGAACGGGGTTCGCGCCGAGATCGCCGATTCCGAACGCGCGCGCCACGAGGAGCGCAAAAGGCAACAAGCTTGCGGCAATCACGCCGGCCTTGAGCCATGCGAGGCGGTAGCGGGTCATCGGGCCGCGCGCTCTCGGGAAAACCGGCGCTTAAAAATTTCGGGCGAGATCGAGGCCCGTGTAGAGGTCGGCGACTTCTTCGGCGTAA
>JAOTTJ010000403.1 GCA_029864465.1 Gammaproteobacteria bacterium
AGCCGCTCTGCAACGGGTCCGGAATAAAAACCCGCCGCACCGTCGCGTGCGAGATACTCGAGCGTCGCCGCGAGATCCGTCTGGACGACGCGGTCTCCCGCACTCGGCAGCGCACCGCCCGGCAGGAATATAGTCCGCGCGGCAGCGTTCATCGACGGCGCGCGGCGCTGCAGGCCCGCGACGTAGCCGGATTCCACGACGAAGCCGTCGCGCGCGTAGCGTATCGCCGGCTGCAATGACTCGGCCAATGCCAGGTTGCCGTAGTGCCGCGCCATATGCGCAAGCCCCGCAGGTAAGCCCGGAATTCCAGCGGCGAGCGCGCCATCACGTGAGGCGCCCGCAACCGGCTCGCCGGTTGCATCGAGATACATGTCCCGGTCCGCGTGACCGGGCGCGACCTCGCGCGCATCGATCATGACCTCGAGCCCATCGTCGGCGCCGCGCAGCAGAAAGAACGCGCCGCCGCCGATCCCCGACCCAGACGGCTCGACGACGCTGAGCGCCGCGCTGACGGCTACAGCTGCATCGAACGCGTTGCCACCTGCCTCGAGCACCTCCACACCGGCGGCACTCGCAAGCGGGTGAGCGCTCGCCACGGCGCCGCGCTCCGGCGCGCGTTGCGCGGCAAGCGGCAACGACAGCGTCAGCAGTGCGATTGCGATCAGGCGGCGCTGGGCGCGCAGCTCGAAAGTCATTGCCCATCCCCGAACTTGGCCGCGAGCGCGGCTGCGACCTCTGGATGCACGAACGACGACACATCGCCACCGAGCTCGGCAATCTCCCGGACGAGACTCGATGAGACGAACGTGAAGTGCTCGGTCGGCGTCAGAAACACCGTCTCGACACGCTCGGTAAGATGGCGGTTCATCGTCGCAAGCTGAAACTCGTACTCGAAATCCGACACGGCTCTTAAGCCCCGGATGATGATTTGCAGACCCCGCTGCTGAGCGAAGTCAACGGTCAAGCCGTCATAGCCTGTCACTGACACCCCGGGTATGTCAGCGAGCACGCTCGTCGCGAGCGACACGCGCTCCTCGAGCGAAAAAAGCGGTGATTTTCCCGGGCTCGCTGCGATGGCCACGACGACGCGGTCGAAGAGCTTGCTGGCCCGACGCACGAGATCCTCGTGCCCACGCGTGAGCGGATTGAACGTACCGGGATAGGCAGCACCTATGTCTTGAGCCATCGGCAAATCTCGGGCCACGGAGCCCTTATTCTAGCCCGGATATCCGATTGCTGGGGTCAGAGTAAGAATGCGGTCAAAGTCGACGGCGTTTTCACTCTGACCCCTTCAGTTGCGGCCAAGCCGCCGGCATCACGGCCGCTCGAACCGCAGCAGGCCGAACGCGACGGCAGCGGCCCGGCCCTGCTTTACAAGACGGCTGCCAGGCAGCGCCGCGGCAAGCTCGTCCAACGGCTCGGGCGCGTCGCGGCTGTAGGCACGCTCGACGTAGATCTGCGCCGTGTTGGCAAGCCAAGGACCGAGTTGCGCAAGCAACGGCTCTAGCGGCTCGGCGTAGGGAGGATCGAGAAACGCCACGTCGAAGGACTGACCGGGCGGTTTACGCAGGTATGCACGGGCATCTGCCTGGACGACCCGTGCGTCCGCGGCATTCATTCCCTCGAGCACGGACTGCAACGCTCGAGTGAGCGAAGCATCGCGCTCGACGAACCAGACCTCGCGCGCGCCGCGCGATAGCGCTTCCAGGCCCAGCGCTCCCGTACCGGCGAAAAGATCGAGACAGGTTGCGCCTACAGTCAGCTCGGCGAGCCAGTTGAATAGTGTCTCGCGCACGCGGTCGGGTGTAGGACGTACCTCTGTTCCGCGCGGGATCGCAAGCCGCCGGCCGCGCCACTGCCCTGCGATGATTCGGATCGAATGACGATGATCTGCACGCGGCTTCCGCATGACGTTAGCGTACCTCAGGCGCCGTTGAGGTCACCAAGACCGCGGGTATACTACGCGGGACACCGGGCCGACGCGCGAGCCGGTCACTAACCCGATTAACGGACACGACGCCGGCGATTCGCCGCTGGCCCGCTCGATCTTAATGCACGACTCCCGCCCAGACTCGACGATGACCGTCTCACGCCACGACGGACGCATTGCTCATGCAGATTAGCAGTGCCGTGTCCAAGCTCAGATCCGGGCTCAGCAAGGGACGTGCCTGGCTCACGCACGATCTGCTCGGTCTGAACAGGCGGCGTTGGGACGACGATGCGCTGGACGAGCTCGAGACACGACTGTTGACCGCAGATGTCGGCGTCGAGGCAACCGAGTGGCTCATCGAGCGCCTGCGAAACCCCTCGTCCGAGGAAGCTGAGCTCGAGCCGGTCGAGGCTCTCGAACGAGCGATCGTCGAGCTCTTGCGGCCCGTCGAGCAACCGCTCGAGCTATCTGCGGTGAGGCGCCCGTTCGTCGTGCTCGTTGTCGGTGTAAACGGCACCGGCAAAACGACGTCGATCGGCAAGCTCGCGGCGCGTTGCACCTCCGCGGGGCTCTCGGTCATGCTCGCTGCCGGTGACACTTATCGCGCAGCGGCTGTCGAGCAGCTCGGTATCTGGGCGGAGCGTTGCGGTGCATCGCTGATGGCACAGGCAACGGGCGCGGATCCCGCGGCCGTCGTCCACGACGCCCTGAGCTCCGCAAAAAGCAGGAACATGGACGTCCTCATCGCCGACACAGCCGGGAGACTACACACAGCCGGCGGGCTCATGGACGAGCTGAAAAAGGTCAAACGTGTGATCGGGCGCTTCGACGACTCGGCGCCGCATGAGACACTGCTGATCCTCGACGCGAGCCAAGGTCAGAATGCGCTCGTGCAGGCCCAGGAGTTCGATAAGGCGCTCGGTGTC
>JAOTTJ010000404.1 GCA_029864465.1 Gammaproteobacteria bacterium
CGGTTGGCGATCGCCGCGTCGATGATGCGTTCAATCACCGCGCTGCTCCTGCATCTTCGCCGCAGCCTCGCGCAGGCTCGACTCGGAATCGATCAGGAACTGCGCCGAGGCGACGATCTGCTCGCCCTCGGCTAATCCTGAGCGAATCTCCGTCCAGCCATCGCTGCTGAGCCCGACCTCGACCTCGCGCGGCTCGAAACGGCCCGGCTCGCGCACGATGAAGACCTGCTCGCGCAGACCCGAGCGCACGATCGCCTCGCTCGGTATCGCGACGACATTCTCGCGCGGGCTCGCCTGGATCGTGACGTTGGCGATCATGTCGGGCTTGAGCACAAGATCGGCGTTGTCGAATTCGAGCCGCGCCTTGATCGTACGCGTCTGCCGCTCCGCATAGGGGTAGATATAGGTGAGCTGGCCCTCGAACACCGTACCGGGCGCGCCGGCGACACTCATCGAGACCTGGTCGCCCGCACGCACCCACGGCAACTCGTCCTCGAAGATGTCGACGAGCACCCAGACGCGCGACAGATCCGCAATCGTGTAGAGCTCCGTCTGCGGCGTTACGTACTGCCCTTCGCGCACGCCGACGTTCGTGGCGATACCGCCGGCCGGCGAATGGATGTGCAGCAGCTCGCTGGCCTCGCGCGTCGCCGTGAGCTCCTGGACCTGGTGCTCGGGCACGCCGAGCAGGCGCAGCCGGTCGAGCGCCGAGTCGACGAGCTCGCGCGCACCCTGGCGCACGTCGGGAAACGGGCTCGTCTCGAGCGCTTCGAGGTTGCGTAACGCGAGCAGGTACTCCTGCTGCGTTGTGACGAGCTGCGGCGCATAGATGCTCAAGAGAATGTGATCGGCCGTGATCTGCTCGCCCGTCGACTCGACGTAAACGTCTTCGATCCAACCCTGCGTGCGCGGATGCAGCCGCGTGATGCGCCGCTCGTCGTACTCGATGCGCCCGAGCGCATGGACCGGGTGCGCGAGCGTGCGCCGCTCGGCCGTGGCCGTGCGCACGCCGATGTTCTGCACGGTGACCGCATCGATGCTGACCGTGCCCGCGGGCCCGGCACCGGCGGCCTCGTCCGCATAGACGGGAATGTAGTCCATGCCCATCGAGTCCTGCGCGGGCATGGGTGAGGTGATCTCGGGATTCATCGGGTTGCGGTAGAACAGCACTTCGCGCTCGGCCGCGGCCGGCGCGTCGTCCATCGGCATCTGCAGCGGCGCCTCACGCCGGCCGGCGAGCCAGTAGCCGGCGCCGCCGCCGACCGCGAGCGCGATGACCCCGACGAGTAGCGATGTGGTCGTCTTATTCATAGAGCGCCTCCTCGCCCACGGCCGCGGCGAGTCTCGCCAGCGCCGATTTGGCGTTGCTCAACGCTTCCCAGTAGTTGATCTGGGCGCTGAAGAGATTGATCTGCGTGCTGACGACGTTCAGGAAATCGACCTGATTCGTCTGATAGGCCGCGAGCATCGATGCGACCGTCTGCTGCGCCTGCGGAATGATCGCGCCGCGGCCGAGCTCGACCTGGCTCGATGCCGAGGTGTACTCGAAGCGCAGACGAGACACGGCAGATTCGACGCCGCGCAGCACATCGCGCACGGCATGCTCGCGCTGGGAGACTTCGAACGTGCGCTGCTCGACGGCGCTGCGTTGTTTGGACTCCGAGTACAGCGGCACGGTCATGCCGAAGCTCAGCGAGAAGAAGTCGGGCCGGCTCTCGCCCGTCGCGGGGTTGATGCCGTCGCGAAAGCCGTAGGCCATGCCGACCCGAAAGTCCGGGCGCAGGTTTTTGTTCGCGAGGTCGAGTCGTGAGCGAGCCGCATCGACGAGGGCTTGCTCGGCGGCGAGCTGCGGCCGCGCGGCGACAGCCGTCTGCAGGAGCTCGCCTTCAGCGGGCAGCTCGGGCAGCGACTCGTTCGGCGGCACGCTCGGCAGGACGATCGGGTTACCACCCGGCCGGTCGATGAGGCGGTTCAACAAGGTCTGCGTCGCGCCGCGCATCGACTCGATCCCGAACTGACGATCCAAGAGCCGCGAGAGCTCGAGCTGGGCGAGCAGCACATCGGACTGCACGCCGCTGCCGACGCGGTATTTCGTCTGCGCAATCTCGACGAAATCGCGCATGAGCGCGCGGTTTTGCGCGATGGTCTCGAGCGCACGGTCGAGATAGAACAAGCGCCACCAGGTCGTGCGCACATCGGCCGCGAGCGCGAGCATGCGCTCGTCGAGCCGCAGCCGCGCGGCGCTGGCCTCACGCTCGGCCGCCTCGCGCATGAGCCCGCGCTTACCCGGAAAGGGCAGCGGCTGCATGACCGCGAGCTGCAGCTGCGTCATGGGCTCCTGGTCGAAATCGAAGGTATCCGTGGGCAGGTTCATCGCGTTGATGCCGATCATCGGATCGGGCAGCGAACCTGCCTGCGACGGCACGGTCTCGAGCGCGGAGGCCTGCGCGGCTTGGGCGGCGAGCCCCGCGTTTTCAGCGAGCGCGATTGCGACGGCCTCGTCGAGGCTAAGCACCGGCTGTGCCTGTGCGCGCACGGCCACGGTCAACGCTGCTGCGATCAGCAGCACAGCGCCATTGCGCTGTATGCGTCGGGTCAGCGACCCGAATTGGAAAGACATGAACGATCTCCTTGCTGAAACCGAAAAGAAACGGTCGTCAACGAGGGATCGTTAATTCAGATAGGTGCAGAAGAGAACGTTGCGGGGTGGCCCGTGAACGGATGGCAGCGTATCGCCCGGCGAGCCTGCGGTTGCGATCGCCTCGGTCGCCTGTAGCGAAGGCGGTAGCGGGGAGGCGATGAAGGTAAGGCTGTCGATGTCGCTCGCGAGCTTGACGAACGTGCCGAGCGCATC
>JAOTTJ010000405.1 GCA_029864465.1 Gammaproteobacteria bacterium
CGGCCGAATCGGAATCGACCTCGGTCGTGTAAGCGGAGGGAGCGGGCGACTTCGAGGACACGCGAAATGCTACGTTGAGGGGCTAATCCAGCATTCTCACCGGAGCTGAGGATGATGGCGAAATACAGGGACCCTTGGGCTTAGGCATCAATCGTTCTCCGTCGGCTGGCCGTTGAAGGGCTGTGCTAAGTGTAGCGACGGCCCACCGCGATTTTCGGGCTCGACACCTATGATATAGTACGTCGACTGCGTCGAGACCGCGCTGGGCTTAGCCAGCTCGATTGACGGGTCGCAGATGGGATGGCCGTAGAGAAACGGGCCATCAACTCAGTTTTTCGAAGTCGGCGGGCCCAGACTAGGGCCACCGCGATACTGACCAACAAGTCAGCTTGGCTGAACCTTTCCGCATAGCGCGGACATTCACGAGGTACTGCCGCGAGCAAGATAGCTCCAGAGCGAGAGTCAATGAGTCAACCGACCAATCATCGCCACTCCTGCTGTTCTGCCTTGCAGATCGCTTTGGCCCCGGCCGTATCGAGCCGAGCCGCCAATGGATTAGGAAATTATGAAACGAATGCTTGTAAACGCGACTCAGCAAGAAGAGTTGCGCGTCGCCATGGTCGATGGCCAGCGGCTATTTGATCTAGATATCGAGGTACCGTCACGAGAACAGCGCAAAGCGAACATCTACAAAGGCCGCATCACAAGAATCGAGCCTAGTCTCGAAGCAGCTTTCGTCGATTTCGGCGCTCAACGTCACGGCTTCCTGCCTCTAAAAGAAATCTCGAGCGAATATTTCGTCAGCGAGCCTGAGAACGGCCGCGTCAATATCAAGGACGTTCTCAAAGAAGGCCAGGAAATTGTCGTTCAGGTGGATAAGGACGAGCGCGGCACGAAAGGCGCCGCCCTGACAACCTTCGTCAGCCTCGCAGGCCGGTTTCTTGTCCTCATGCCTAACAATCCGCGCGCGGGCGGCGTCTCGCGTCGGATTACAGGCGAGGAGCGCGACATCGTGCGCGACGCCCTCGAGGAGCTCCAGCCACCCGAGGAAATGGGCTGTATCGTGCGCACGGCAGGCGTCGGTAGAAGCCACGAGGAGCTTCGCTGGGATCTCGATTATCTCCTGAGCGTCTGGGAGGCCATCAAATCTGTCGTCGTGAGCCGTCCGGCGCCGTTTCTGATCTACCAGGAAGGTAACGCGATCGTCCGAGCGATTCGCGATCATCTGTCAAACGACATCGGCGAGATTCTCGTCGATGACACGGACATCCACGAGCAGGCCCGCGAATTCATGGAGCGGGTCATGCCGCACAATCTGCGCAAGCTCAAGCTCTATGACGATGAGACCGTGCCGCTGTTCACACGCTTTCAAATCGAAAGCCAGATCGAATCCGCCTACGCGCACTCAGTTTCGCTGCCCGCCGGTGGCAGTATCGTCATCGATCCAACCGAAGCGCTCACATCCATCGACATTAACTCGGCCCGCGCAACGAAAGGCGAGGACATCGAGTCAACGGCGCTCAATACAAACCTCGAAGCCGCGGAAGAAATCGCGCGGCAACTCCGAATTCGAGACTTAGGCGGCCTCATCGTCATCGACTTCATCGACATGGGCCCGCAGCGGAATCAGCGTGAAGTCGAGAATCGGCTTCGCGAAGCCGTGCGTCAGGACCGTGCGCGGATTCAGATCGGTCGAATCTCTCGGTTCGGTCTTCTGGAGATGTCCCGGCAACGGTTACGACCCTCTCTCGGCGAAGCAACACAGTCGATTTGTCCGCGCTGCAATGGTCTAGGCAACGTGCGCAGTGTCGAATCTCTCGCTCTCGCCGTGCTGCGGCTCATCGGTGAGGAAGCACGCAAGGACCGCACAGCCAAGGTCGTTGTTCAGCTGCCGCTGGACGCCTGCAACTTCGTCCTGAATGAAAAACGGGACTGGGTGCAGAGTATTCAGGACAACAACTCGGTCAGCGTCATTCTCGTCGCCAATCCCGACCTGGAAACCCCGAATTACCTGATCAGGCGCGTGCGCGACGATGAGGTCGACCTCCCTGAGAACAAGGCCTCGAGCTACCGCATGGCTGAACCGAAGGAAGACCCCGGCACGACGTTCGAGCAACAGAGCAAGGCGCCGCCACCTCCGGAGGCGCCCGCAGTAGCTGGGGTAGGGCCGCCGAGTCCAGCGCCCGCACCCAAAGAACGGCCAGCTCGCAAACCACGCCGACGCGGCCCAACGAAATCGTTGTGGCAACGCCTGTTGAGCTGGCTGACACCGCAATCCAAAACGCCCGACAAGGGCCGACAGCAACGCCCACGCCGTTCACGCGCAAAAACCGGCAGCGGTCGTGGCGAACGGCGCCGTAGTCAGGGCGAGCGCAAAACGGGCACGCGCAACCGGCAACGCAACGATTCGCAGAGTAGCCGATCACGATCCGGTGACGAGAGTGAGCCGAAATCCTCGCGCGAGGCCAATTCCAACTCGAGCGGCAGCTCCTCACGCGGACGCCGGCCACGACGTCGCGGCCGGGGCGGCTCAGGAGGGGACAACAAGAAACCGAGAAGCGCTGGGACGGAGTCATCGGCTAAGAACGAGCAGGACCAACGATCTGCCAACGGTACGCCCGGGCAACAACCCGCGACCGCGGAACAGGCTCCTGCGAAGGAGCGCAAGCCTGCCGAAGCAGAGAAATCTTTCGCCGACACCGGCAAGACGCCCGCGCCTCAGCCGAGCCAGGACGGGGTGAGCCCCGGCGAGCGTCTTGCGCAGGCGGCGGCCGCCGCCGATGCACGACGTGAGCCCAAGCACGCAGATGCGCCGTCGCAGGAAACAGCACCTGTCCAGAGCGAACCTCG
>JAOTTJ010000406.1 GCA_029864465.1 Gammaproteobacteria bacterium
CAGATCGTTCGGGCGGCTGAAGGGCATGCCGTCGTAGCCGTCGGCCAGTACCTCGACTCGATTGGGCGGGTAGATCACGCCGATCCGCGTCGATCCGTCCCAAGCCTGCGCTGAGATCAGATGACCATCGGCGTGCTGGGTAATGCCGTGCGACTCGTTGGATTCGGCAACGAGCACTGAAACCGCATTTGTCTCGGGATCCAGGCGATGGATTTTGAGCCCGTCGGGCTCGGAGAAGAGGAGCGAGCCGTCCATGAGGCCGATCGGATCGTCGAGCCCGTTGTATCCAGTAAGGATGCGCTCGATCGGTGTGCCTCTCTGAACAACTCCCGGAATCTCGTTAGCCACCCCGACGATAGCGGGCGCCTGCGCGCGCGCGCTGGGAAATGACACCTGCAAGATCAGCGCGCCGACAATCAGGGAAATCGTGGTTTTTGGTTGCATGACGAGTCTCTCTCCAGACCGAAACGCCTCGCCGGCGATGGCCTCAAAGATAGCACGAGCCCGGCGGTGATCCGTAGGTCCGCTCAGCTACAGGGGACGTAGAAGGTCCCTTTGACCTCGAAGACATCGGTCTCGCCGTTCGGGTCGGTGCCGTTGAGCTCCGTCAGACCGACGAAGGTTCGGTTCGGATATGGGCCGTCGCCATAGAACTCTTGTCGGACCTCGTTATCGAGCCGACGCATGTCGAAGAACTCCGGAGATGGGTGAGGAGCGTCCGTGCGGACATAGACGATCGTCTCGATCAGGTTCTCCGGCTCGGCGCCAGCCGCAGCGGCAATGAGGAACATGTTCGTATAGGCCTGACGGACGCGCTCACTGAGATCGAGCACGATCTCATTCGTGACAGGATCGATTCCGCGCATACCGGAAATGAACACATAAGGACCGGCTTTCGTTCCGAGCCCCCATTCGGCAGTCGGGAGGATGGCGCCGGACGGCTCGAGCCGCTCGAGCGGTCCGAAGCAGGACTGAGGCGCCGATTCGCAGGCCGACAACGCAGCTAGCACGATGCCAACGCGAACCCAGGACGCCGTTCTCATGAGTACCTAGCTCGTCAGCTCCGTTCGGCTGGACTGTCTCAGTGGAGCGGTAGGTACGCGTAGCCTTCGGCTTGGTAGTCGATCAGGTAAATCGGTTGCGACTTCTCCGCCTCGACGAACGAGTACAGCAAATCGGTCGACAGACCCTGCCGCTCCATGCCGACGACGCACATGTTGAACTCGACGCCGTAGTCCTCGACGAGCTCCTCGAGGATCGGCCGAAACCGTGCTTGGATCGCGCGCAGCTCCGGATCGTTCTTGTACGGTGAGTTCTCGATATCTTCGACGAAGAATTTGTACGCCTGACCTGAGATCACCACAGCGACGCTGAAATCGATACCGCGTTCCGCGTAATGTGCAGCGTTGTACTTGATATCGTCGAAGAGGTAGCCCACGACTCGGTCAGCGTTGCCGAGCTTGAGGTCGTAGACGATCTTGCGCTCCTCGGCAGAAGCCAGAACGGCAACCGACATGAGCAGTACTCCGACCAGCAGACGTTTGATGACTCGCATTGGTGTTCCCCTATCTCTCCGATGTTCTAAATCCAGCCGCTGGCAGCCGACGATCTGCTACAGCACGTCTGCGTTGCGCATCACGGCTTCGCACTTCTCGCGGATCTCTGTGGCGACGTCGAACGGATCCGCGTTCACAATGTCCGCACGGAAGAGCTCGACCGATAGCGCCCCAGCATATCCCTTCTCCGAGAGCTTGCGAATGATGCGTTCGAGTGGCGCGATCCCGTCACCGGGAATGAGCCGCGATTCGTTGTCGATGAGCTCGCGCGGGCCGGCCAGGAGATCCTGAAAATGCGCGTGACCGAGCTCGCCCGGCTCCAGCATATCGAGGTCCTCGAACTTGTTGAGGCCCGACCAGAAATGGAAGAAGTCGAGCATGGGCTTGATGCTTGGATGCCCGGCTTCGCGAATCATGTCGAGTGTTGTCGGCAGCGTCGCCAGATGCGTCGAAGTCCGCGTGAACTCGATCATCGCCGTGAGCCCGTATTCACTCGTGATTTCGCCGACCTCGTAAATAGCGCCGGGTGTCGCCGCATAGTCCTCGGCCGTGACGGGGCGTCGAGTCACGGACGGAGCGTAGATTTTCTCGAGCCCGAGCTCGACGTACTGCTCGCACCTGAGGCGCCAGGTCTCGAGAGACTGGGCTCGCTCCGGCCCGGGAATCCAGAGATCCGGCAGGACTGCGGCAGCGGACACGGGCGTCAAGCCGGAGTCCGTCAGGATCCGGCCGGCGGCCTGCAGCGTCTCATTCTCGAGGAACGCGTTAAGCAAGCGGTCGCTGAGCTCGACATAGCGGATGCCGGCGCGCGACCAGCCTTCGAGCGACCCGCGAAAGCCGGCGGCGGCGGACGTGTTTTGATGGATCGAAAGCATCATGCGGTTGTCAGGTGCCGTCTGCGATCGGAGGACGCGGGGCAGGGCAGCAACTAAGGGTACAGCAAATAGGGTGCGCCGGGTGATCATGGGAATTACCTCTTCACTGTTGGTGCGCGGCTACGGTTGTTTCGGGGCTGACATCTTGCCAGTCCGTGCCTCGAATGCCGCAGCCGTGATCCGATAGACAAAGTCGACCCGGCCGCCGCTCCGCGGTCTCGAGCCGGCGCGCACAGCACCGATCTTCTCCACGGCTCGCTGAGAGCGCCAGTTCTCCGCGCCGACGACAAAAATCACGTTGCGAACGAAGCCGAAGGCGTGCCTGAGCATAAGGTCTTTCATCTCGCCGTTGTAGACGCCGCCCCAAAAAGCACGTGCAAGGTAGGTCCAACCGATCTCGACTTCACTGCGGTCC
>JAOTTJ010000407.1 GCA_029864465.1 Gammaproteobacteria bacterium
CGAGTACCCGTTCAAAGAGTATGACGGCGCCAAGTTCAAGATTTTTGCTTGCGACGGTGACGAGCGTACCGCAATCGACGCCGATCGTTACGTCATTGCCTGGATCGGTCCTTTGGGCGACAAGGAACTCACGGGTTGCGAAAAAGATGCCAAAGACATGGAACAGCTCGCCGAGAAACAGGGCTTTAGGCCAAGAAAACTCCTGACGACGCAACTGGCGACGGCCGAGAACGTCAAAGCGGAGATCGAGGCAGCTGCTAGTGAGCTCGAAGACGGCGACATGTTTCTGGTGACGTATGCTGGGCACGGCCTCCATGCCAAAGATCGAAACAAAGACGAGGTCGATGACCAGTACGACGAGACATGGTGTCTGTACGATCGAATGTTCATCGATGACGAGCAGCATGCGCTGTATTCCACGTTTCGTCCAGGCGTGCGGATTCTCGTGCTGCTGGACTCGTGCCATAGTGGCTCGGGGACCCGCAGCGCCCCCGGCTCGGCACCCGCCGCCGGTAATGTCGTATCACGGAATGCCCCGCCGGAAGTGGACGCGTTTATCTACGAGTACGAAGAGAACACGAGGCGCTATGACGCCATCCAAGCAGGCTTGCATCGAGGCAAAGGCAACGTCAATGTGGTTTCGATATCTGCATGTCAGGATACCGAAGAGGCCATGGGTGACGATGAGGGAGGCTATTTTACCGGCGCCGTTAAACGAGCCTGGCAGAGCGGCAAAGCGCAAAACTACGTTCAGTTTTTCGAGTTGGTGAAAAGCGAGCTTGCGGATAAGCATCCCGATGCCCAGCAAGAGCCTAGAATGGACCACAAGATCTCCGAAACGCCGCTAGAGGAGGCGATCAGAGACGGGAAGGAACTCATCCAGGCCGAATTCGATGCTGCAGTCGAAGCAAGCGAAGAAGACGAGGAGGCCCTGCGACGTCTCGCTGGGTTTTTGGCTGCGCGCCCGCTGACCATATAGACGGTTAACGCGGCGTCGGGTTTTTCTCCATTATTTCATCGGCGACATCGAATGGACTGAAGTGAGGCCCGGAAGCCGCTGAGCGGTTCTTCACCGGTATCGACGATCGAGTCGAGCCGAAATCAGTTGAAAGGACCCTGCGGAAAGAATGCCGCATCGTCAAGGCATTCACAAGTAGCGAGCACAGAGTTGGTCTCAACAGGGGTATAGGCAGCGCGACGCACGTCAGTCGTCGAGCAATCGGCTCTAGCAGCGCCGTGCTGCGCTTCTACGATTCGTTGCAATAGCGAAATAGCCTTCGCCGCTCCCGCGCCGCGAAGCCGCTCGACGGGGCCCGTTTATCGGCTCAAGAGTTCCGCCATCTTGCCTGGAAAAGGACGCATCTCCGTGTCCTGCGATCCCAGGTCGATCCCGTGACGTTGCTCGGTCCTTCTATCGCTTCCCGTAACGGCGCGCGCTCATTGATGTGAAACATTGTTACGGAGTAATCGACATGCTGTTTGCGCCTCTACACTCACGATTTACTGGGGAGGCAATCTGCCTAACAGGAGGGAAACTGATATGCAAAAGAAATACCTACAGTTGCCGTCCGCACTTGCAGCGATGATGGTTGTGACGGGTTGCGCAAGCATATTTGGGGAGAATTCACGAACGGCGGTTCGCAGCAGTTCATCGTCCGCAACATCGACGATTGATCTAGAGTCTGCGCAACGTCGCGTTTCAGAGCTCGAATCAGTTCTGGCGGATCGCGAACGTCAAATCGCTAACGCACAAGCGCAAAGTGCCACGACGGCCAATGCCGCCCCGAGCTCGAATGGTGATTTGTTCCCACCGAACCCGAAAGCGGGCGAATGCTACGCGCGCGTCCTAATTCCTGCGCAGACCCGCACCATCACCGATCGCGTGATGACGCGTGAGGCATCCGAGCGGATCGAGATCATTCCAGCGCGCTACGAGACAGTTCAAGAGACTGTCATCGTGAAGGAAGCTTCTACCAGACTCGAAATTGTTCCAGCGATCTACGACGAAGTTCAGGAACGTGTGCTCGTCAAACCTGCAACGAGGCAGGTCGTGGAAGTGCCGGCGCAGTACGAGACCGTGACGGAGCAGGTCATCGAGACGCCGGCTCATACTGAATGGAAGAAGGGTCCGGCCGCGATTCAAACAGCGAATGTTCTGACACAAACAATGACCGATACAGGAGAAGTCATGTGCCTCGTAGAGGTGCCGGCTACCTACCGGACCGTGGAAAGACGGGTTCTGGTTAGCCCAGCCCGCACCGAGGAAGTCGCGGTTCCCGCCGAATATAAGATCGTAACGAAGACGGTCCTGCTAACCCCGGCTACGACACGCGAAGTCGCGGTTCCCGCCGAATACGAGACCATCGAGGTTGCACAACTCGTTGCGCCGGCATCTGAGAATCGTATTTCGATTCCAGCCGAGTACGAGACCGTCACGCGTACCGAAAGAACCAGAGAAGAGCGCGTGGAGTGGCGTCAAGTGATGTGTGAGGTCAACATGACCCGGACGAACATCATTGCGCTTCAGCGAGCACTAGCCGACAAGGGATACTATCGGGCCGGCGTGGACGGCATTATCGGAAGCCAGACTTTGGCGGCCGCCCAAGCATTCGCGAATGACAACAACCTTCCGGCGGGCAGCAACTACATATCCATCGAAGTCGTCGAAGCTCTCGGCCTCGAAATCTGATCGACCGCCATGACGACCGACCGCGAGTTAACTAGAAGGCAACCGCATCTGCGGCTCTTGTCGTCGCCTACTCAACCATCTGGAATGAGTGCAATGGAAAAACTAAGTTCTAATCGACGTGAGTTGATCAAAGTCAGCAAAAGATACTGGCGACG
>JAOTTJ010000408.1 GCA_029864465.1 Gammaproteobacteria bacterium
CTTGCAGCCGAGGATGAGGATGAGGCTACGCTCGACGACATTGCCGCGGACCTCGGGCGCATCGAGCAGGAAGTCGCTCAGCTCGAGTTCCGCAGGATGTTCAGTGGCGATATGGATGCGCATAACACGTTCGTCGATATCCAGGCTGGGTCAGGCGGAACCGAAGCGCAGGACTGGGCCGATATGCTGCTCAGGATGTATCTGCGCTGGGGGGAAGCCAAAGGCTTCAAGACCGAGTTGCTCGAGGTTTCCGCGGGTGAGGTTGCCGGTGTCAAGAGCGCGACCATCCACTTCGTCGGGGAGTACGCATTCGGTTGGTTGCGCACGGAGACAGGTGTACACCGCCTCGTTCGCAAATCACCGTTCGATGCCGGACATCGGCGCCATACGTCCTTCGCGGCCGTGTTCGTCTCGCCCGAGCTCGACGACGACATCGATATCGAAATCGATCCGAGCGATTTGCGGGTCGACGTTTACCGTGCGAGCGGCGCAGGCGGCCAGCACGTCAACAAGACCGAGTCCGCCGTCAGGATCACGCACTTGCCGAGCGGTATCGTCGTGCAATGCCAGAACGATCGCTCGCAGCACAAGAACCGTGCGACGGCCATGGGTCAGCTCAAGGCCAAGCTCTATGAGCGCGAGCAGCAGCTGCGTCGCGAGCAGGCCGAGGCTGTCGAGGAGGGTAAGGCCGATATTGGCTGGGGTAGCCAGATTCGGTCTTACGTGCTCGACCAGTCGCGCGTCAAGGACTTGAGAACGGGTATCGAGAGCGGCAACCCGACCGCGATACTCGATGGCGCCATCGATTCGTTTCTCGAAGAGAGCTTGAAGCAAGGGTTGTAAATTGAACGACGAAAGCAACGAACAAACGGAGAACCGGCTCATCGCCGAGCGGCGCGAGAAGCTCGGCGAGCTCAGGTCTCGCGGTAACGCGTTTCCGAACGATTTCCGACGTGATGCGGTGGCCGGGGAGTTGCACGCCGGCTATGACGGGCACACTCACGAGTCTCTCGAACAGGAGCGGCGAGTCGTGCACGTCGCCGGGCGCATGATGGCCAAGCGCGTCATGGGCAAGGTGAGCTTCGCGAAGATCCAGGACCGTTCCGGTCAGATCCAGCTTTTCATCGAGCGCGACAGCATTTCGCCCGAGCGTTATCAGGCGTTCAAGGGCTGGGATCTCGGCGATATCGTCGGTGCGTCCGGCGTTTTATTCAAGACGAAGACGGGCGAGTTGTCAGTGCGCGTCGAGGAGTTGCGCCTGCTCGTGAAGTCTTTGCGTCCCATGCCCGAGAAATGGCACGGCATGACCGATCACGAGCTCAGGCTGCGGCAGCGTTACGTCGATCTCATCGTCAACGAGCAATCCCGCAGCGTTTTTGCGCTTCGCACCGAGCTCATTCGTTTTCTACGCGCGTTCCTCGATGCGCTAGATTTTACCGAGGTCGAGACGCCGATGATGCATCCGATTCCGGGCGGCGCGCTAGCCAAGCCCTTCGTTACGCATCACAACGCGCTCAGTATGGACATGTATCTGAGGGTTGCGCCGGAGCTCTATTTGAAACGTTTGCTCGTCGGCGGCATCGAGCGCGTCTACGAGATCAACCGAAGCTTTCGTAACGAGGGGCTGTCCACCCAGCACAACCCCGAGTTCACGATGCTCGAGCTCTATCAAGCGTATGCCGGTGCCGAAGAGGTCATGAACCTGACACAGAACTTGATCCGGGAGGCCGCGCGGACGCTGCTCGGACGTGATGTCATCGAGTACCAGGGCACCGAATACGACCTCGGTCAACCCTTCGCGGTTATGACGATCGAGCGCGCGCTCAAGGACCACAACGCCGACCTCACCGACGACAATATTCGCGATCCGGATGTTCTGAAGTCCTTGTGTGAGAAGCAGGGCGTCGAAGTCAAAGCCGACTTCGGTGCCGGTAAGCTGCAGATCGAGCTCTTCGAGAAGACCGTCGAGCGTCACCTCGAGGGACCCGTGTTCATGACCCAGTATCCAGCCGAGGTTTCGCCGCTGGCTCGCATGAACGACGAGGACCCGTTCGTCACGGATCGATTCGAGCTCTTTATCGGTGGACGCGAGATTGCCAACGGTTTCGCCGAGCTCAACGACCCCGAGGATCAGGCCGCGCGCTTCCATGCACAGGCGCAGGCCAAGGTCGACGGCGACGAGGAGGCGATGTTTTTCGACGAGGATTATATCCGCGCGCTCGAGTACGGCATGCCACCGGCCGCGGGTCTCGGCATCGGCATCGACCGGCTCGCGATGTTTCTGACCGACTCACCATCGATTCGTGATGTCGTGCTGTTTCCGCATCTGAAGCACGAGGCGGACTAGCTGCCTGACTGCTCGGGCTGCGAGACTGTTGATAGCTGCCGCCGATGCAACGGCGCTGGGTCTGCGGCCCCTGTATCAGACGTCAACGCCTGAAATCGTATAAGGCAGTCCGGCGACGCTTAGCGGCAGGTCGGGCGCATCCTCGGTCGCTAAGGGTCCTCGTACGGCGTCCAGCCGTATGACCGCCAATAGCTCGATACCGCACGTCGATCGTGCGGCGCGCACGACCGTGCCAACGGCTGTTCGCGCAACGTCCTGCAACTCGGAGCCTGGGGCGGGCAGGGTGCCGTCATCGCGCGTGAAGCGCAGCAGGCGCCGTTTGACCGTGCCGAGGTTCTGCGCGCGTGCAATGATCTCCTGACCCGGATAGCAGCCCTTGTCGAAAGCGACTCCGCCGAGCAGGTCGAGGTTGAGCATCTGCGGCAGGAACTGGCCGCGCAGCTCGGCGCTGATGACCGGTAGCCCGAGGCGAATTTCGGCGAGCTCGGCT
>JAOTTJ010000409.1 GCA_029864465.1 Gammaproteobacteria bacterium
GTTTTTCTCCCCAAAACGGTCATTCAGAATCCTCATTGAAACCCAGTCCTGAATATCCACTAGCGGCCATTAGCGGCCGTCAGACTCGACCTTGAGAATATACCGCCCGCATGTCAACTTGCCAGCAGAAAGCCGGCGTTAATGCCTACGACACGCCCGCGCCAAAGGCGGGCTGCGCTCAGCCCGGAAATCCGCAGATCTCCAACAACCGATTTACGCGCAAGCAAACGGCAACAAGCGGACCTCGAGTGATCTCTTGACGGCTCCCGGAGTCAGGGACCCTAGCCCGTCGGCGCGTGTCCGATCCCCGGCTGACAGTTGAAACGACTCAGCTCGAGATCTGTGCGAATGAACGTTCTCGTGCCGCGCTGGGTGCCCGTGTAGTAGGCGGGGTCCGTCGCCGTCCAATCGAGCCGCAACAACCCCTCCGGATCGACCCATAACTTCTCCGTCGTAACGAGGTCGGCCGTGTTGAGCCTCCCGGCCCAGAGCGCGCCTGCCCGGTAGCGGGCGGTCTCGATTAAGAGCGCGTCGTCCTCGAAGCGGCCGATCGAGTGGCCGAGGTCCGATGGGGGCACATTCTCGGGATGCTGACTTCGATCGAGATGGACGATTCGATGCACGTCCATGAACTCGTGGCGAATGTGAATCTCATTACCTTGCCTTGAGATATTCGTCGGTAGGCCGGGCGTCGCCCACGCGCGAATGTTGCTGGCCGGATTGCAGCTCAGCGTTGGATTCTGGGTGGCCCAGTCGAACGACGCGTGCACGGCTTCGCCCCTCGGCGTCAACTCACCGGTGGAGTCTGCGGTGCTTCCGGCATCGACGAGGTAGGTATGCGGATACCAAGTCCCGACGATGCTGGTGTCGCCTTCCACGACATGCGCGCCGTAAACGGCCTCACCATCGCGGTGTCTCAACACGAGCTCCGTGCCGTCCTGAAAGTGAGCAATGGCGAGCTCACAGCCTGCTGAATCACGCTTCGACGCGAAGCCTTCGATGTCGATGCGAGCGCCGACCGCAAAGTGCTCGGCGCCGATTCCTCGCCGTTCGAGTTGCACGCGAGATTGCATCTCACACCAGCGCACCTCGATCTCACCAGCGTCGTTCATTATCTCCAGATACACGAACGCATGCGGATTGACGAACTGAAACTCAGTGACGACACCTGACAGCGTCAAATAGGCATCACGGTCGTAATGCGTCGACCAGCCGTGGTGTGCTGCGGCATGGCTGGCCCACAGCACAGCGATCGTCGTGCAGACAGTTAGACGCATGACCCAGCCTCCAGGATACGCACTAGGTTTTGCCCTCTAGACTGCCCCATAGTTTCTTGTGAACGGCTCTACCACTCAAGACCTAGGTTGCCAGTAAGCGATCGGCGATGCACCTGCGCGTCGAGACAAGCGCCAGGTCAGTACGGCGGCACGACCGTGACGGTCAACCCGTCGAGCTCGTCCGTCATTTCGATCTGGCAGGTCAGTCGGCTCGTCCGCTGCCGATCATTGGCCGCGTCGAGCATCGCGTCTTCCATCGGATCCATCTCGGGAAGTTTGTCGATCCAGGCCGGATCCACGTGCACATGACAGGTCGCGCACGAGCACGCACCACCGCATTCGGCTTCGATGCCGGGGATCCCGTTCAGCGTAGCGGCCTCCATGACCGAGTAGCCCAGCTCAACCTCGACCTCCTGACGCGTGCCGTCTGGTTGAATAAAAACGATAGTCGGCATCGAACTGGTCTCTAGCTTGCGCAGTGGATTCTGGGGGAAATGGGGCAGCGAGTATGCCGCGCAGCGGCGATCTGCCGCAACCGGCGCCACAGACTATGCCCTCAACGGCCTACCAGGGAAGCGGCGCGCCGTTGTGGTTGAGCGGCTGGCCATTGTAGGTGTGATCGAGACTCGCAATGACTGCGGCAATGCCCGCGACGCTCTCTTCGGGCGTGTGGGCCCGGGGCACGAGACTCGGGCGGTTCGTCCGGAGCATGTCGGTCAGAACCAGACCCGGCGCAATGGCGGCGACGATAATGTCACGCTCTGCGAGCTCGGCTCCGGCCTTGCGCGTCGCCATGTTGAGCGCAGCCTTGCTGATCCCATAGAACACGCCGCCGCCTGCGACGCGATCGGGCGAAACCGACCCGGCGCCGCTGGTAATCGAAATGATCTTCTTCTGCTCGCTCGCGGCTACATGATCGGCGAACGCCTCGACCATCTTGAGCGGTCCGAGTACGTTTACGGCGAAAATCTGGTGAAACGCTTCCGGATCGAGCGAGCCCCATTCTTGTGTATCCCGGTCACCGTAAATGCCAGCGTTATTGATCAGGACGTCGATCGGTATGCCCTGGTAATCGGCGGCGAGCGCGGCGATACGGGCGTAATCGGTGACATCGAGCTGCTCGACGAGCACGCGCTCGTTGCTAGCGGCCAGCGCCGCCAGATCATGCGCACGATCCGGCGAGCGCGCCGTCGCAATGACGTTCCATCCTTCGGCCGCGTAATGCCTCGCGAACGCGAGCCCGAGTCCGCGGTTCGAGCCCGTGATGAGCACCGTAGGCTGGTCCGGATCGATTTGCTGCGCGAGCGCATCCTGCGCAACGAGCCAAGCGCTCAGCGCCAGAGCGGCTGCGGCAAGGGCAGGAAATCGAAATATCTTCATTTCAGTCTCAACTCCATCACTGCAATCGAACAGCTCAGACGACTAGGAACTCGGCTCGGGCAGCACACCCTCACCGTAATACGCGTGGACGTCCGCGTAGAATTGTTGCGTACGAAGCGCCTCCCGCCAAGTGTAGAGCCGCGAAAAACCCGAAAGTTCGATACTG
>JAOTTJ010000410.1 GCA_029864465.1 Gammaproteobacteria bacterium
GCGTGAACGAGATCGCGCTGCCCGAGGGCGACTTCACCGTTCGCCTGTCATCGCTAAGAGCCGATGTCATCTTTTCCTCGACGCTGTCCTGGGTGAATCTGATTCAGTACGACAACTTATCCGAGAATATAGGCTTCAACAGCCGACTCCACTGGATTCCCCAGGCAGGCCGGGAAGGGTTCATCGTCTTCAACCACAATCTCGTCGATACGGACCGAAACGATTCGTTTCACTCGACTGGCGCCGATATCTCGGTCAAGTTCAGTTACACGTGGCGGTTTTGAGGCTTGATACCGGCTAACAGGTCAACGCTCTTGACTGCGGGTGAGATACGCGATGATGTCTTCAAGCTCAGCATCGCTGATTTCTGTCTTTCGAGTGATCGGCATCCCGAACAAACCGCCTCTAACCACCGTTGTAATGAATGCAGGCGCCAGGTCAGCTCGTTCTTCGAGCAATGGTGGAAGCTCGCCTTTGTATTTCACGCCCAGCGCTGCAGTGCCAGGTAGGGGGCCGCCACCAAGCAGCCCGCCCACGGTAACTGCCGATCCGTGACAAGGCGTGCACCACTTGTCGAATACGACTTTGCCATTTTCTGCGGATGGCCCGCTCTGTCCGAGAGCGCTGGTAGAGACAGCTACAAGCAAGAAGGAAAGCAAAAATATCGTCTGCTTCATGCGCGATTGTTCCTCATCTTAGCCGGCCAGATGCCATAGCGGCCCGGCGAGATGATCCCGTTCGGGTCGATGCCATCCTTTAGTTTTTCCTGGAATCGCAATAGTGAATTGTCGTTGAACGAGTACTTGCTAATGACTTGCTCCTGAAATGCGGGTGCTGTTCGATAACATCCCCAACCGTGCTCGCCGCATCGATCGACAATCCTCGAATACAACTCTCTGCTGCGCGCATTTTTCGCGGGATCACGCCATGTCTGAATGACTGTCGCCATAATGAAGCAACGTGAGTAGTAGTTGATGGGTGTCGTGAATGGCCCATGCATTGGCGGGAGACCGAACTCTTGATACGTCTCGGCCATGACTCGAGCCGCGTCCCATACTGCCTCCGCCGTTCTTGGAATCATTGCAAAAAAGTCAGCGTGCCCATCCGACGGATCGCTATCAGTGGCGGGATTCCTCGCGACCAAGGAGAAAACGTCGAGCGCCGGAATGCCCAATTGAGGCTTGTCCCCAAACGCGGCTTCGGCTTCATCTGAAATGGGTAGCGTGAGCAGCTCACCATCCTCGAAAGCTGCTCCCGGAACCGCGTCGGCAAAGCGTCTCTTGGCTGCCGTCCAGCTACCGCGGACTGTTTCCTCGGGACCGTAAAAACGAAGATCTACGGACCAAGCAGGTCGACCTTGAGCGCTGACGAATTCCTCCAATTGCTCAACGGTCGGCCAACCACTCGCCATCAGGCCTGCCACTGCCGGAGACACGCCGAAGATACCGGCCCCGCTGGCAGGGCTACCGTACCACGGCATTCCGGTCAGAAATGAATCTTCGAGATAATTGACCTCGCGTATCAATGCATCGAAGTCCCCGTATCGTGGCACCGTCACGGTCCCGGTGAGATAACTCTCGGGCATCGGCATCAACCAGAAACCCATCTTGGTCACGATGCCGAAATTCGATTGGGCAAACAGCCCATCTACCGAAGGACCAGCGCCGTAGCGAAAGTCTTGCCAGCTGTCTGAGTTGGGCACGGCGCCCATGCCGGTACGTATCAGGTCCCCCTCTGGCGTCACGACCTCGATGCCACAATGGGACCCGAAATGATCTCGAAACGGCGCCATGGTATAGCCCACGCCATGGTCGAGACTGTTGCCTATCGGGCTACCCCAGCCCGGGTCCGGAACATCCAGCATTACTTTGAGGTCGTGCTCTTTGATGTACTTGTAGAGATCGAAGTAGGAAACCCCCGGCTCGACCAACGCGAAATTTCGTTTCTCGTCGACTTCGAGAATACGATTCATGCGCTTCAAATCGACCACAACGCTGCCGGATAATGTCGGCGACGATCCACCGTAAGTCAGGTTTCTCCCGGTCGAGATCGGATACAAGGGAATGCCGAATCGATTCGCGATTCGAACGATTTGCTGCACTTCCTCGACACTCGCGGGCGCGACCGCTGCGGACGCCACTCGTTCTTCGGCCTCGCCCCAGAGAATCGAGTACGAATCACGATAAAGGGCGACGTCTTCGTCCGAGCTGAAAACCCAATCGGCACCAACGACAGAACTGAACTCATTGAGGGCTGCAGAAAACTCAGCCTCAGTAACATTTGGGGGAAGAGCCATATCAAATGTCCTCTTTCTTTCTGGTCTTCTTCTAAGCGACGATCCACGATACGAGTGCGGTCAGTCCCTCAGGCGGATACGGCCCGGTCCGCTTTTGTGCAGCGATATCGCCGGCTTCGTCAAAATCGACATGCTCGACCAGCCGAGCTATGGACTCCCCAAAGCCTAGCCTGGGTGCCAGATTGTGAACGGCATTCAACAATGAAGCCGGCCCAACACCTCGATGCCGAACATTTCCATTTCGATCGATCATATGATCAACCCTAAAGAACATTTTCAAGCCGACATCACGAACCAGCTCTTCCAGACAAAAGGCTGCCACACGATCCGTTAGCCCAGCGATTGGAGTCGCTGCCTTACGCAGTTGGATCTGAAGATCGTCATACCATAGCTTTGCTACATCACCGTGAATGCCAGAGACGACGACTCCGCGATTGCTGAGCTCTTGGGCAAAGGTCGCACTGTCTTGAAATCGCGAATCGAAAATGGCTCTGCGAAGCGAGCGCTGCGAACTGATTCGAG
>JAOTTJ010000411.1 GCA_029864465.1 Gammaproteobacteria bacterium
GTTCCTTAAACGCGTCCCATAGCGCCATCAGGACCTTGCCTCTGATGTTGGTCAGTCCCATCTGCGGGTCGCTGATCCAGAAGCGCAACAGGAAATCGAGCGAGGAATCTCCGAATGCAGTCAGCCAGCAGACAGGCGGGCGCTGCGTGGCGTCGACACGCCCAACCGAAGAAGCTGCCTCGATCGCGATTCGCACCACTTCGTGGGGATCCGCATCGTAGGATACGCCGAACGGAACATCGAGCCGCACGAACTTGTCGGAGAACGACCAGTTGATGACTTCACGAGTGATGAAGTCTTCGTTTGGTATTAGAAACTCCCGGCCGTCCCGGGTGACCACCGAGACGAAGCGCGCCCGAAGCTCGCGTATCCAACCAAAAGTCTCGCCGAGCGAGATCGTATCGCCTGGCTTGATCGACTCGTCCAGCAGAATAATGATGCCGGAAATAAAGTTGGAGACGACCTTCTGCAAGCCAAAACCGATGCCTACGCCGACCGCGCCGGACAGAACGGTAAACGCAGTGAGGTCTATTCCGAGCCCCGACATCGCAACCATGGCGGCGACAACGATCAGGGATATGCGCAGAATCTTGCCGATTAGAACGCGAAGGGAGGGAGTCAGCTCTTCGATTTGCTGGATGCGCCGATCGAGAAAATTACCCGCAGCCAACGAGAGCCATAAGAGCACGCCCAGGAAAAACACTGCCTGCAGGATGCGCAATACGGAAAAACGGAACGTACCGACGGTGAAGCCTGCGCCATCCATCAACGCGGCTATCTCGTCCGTTACACCGAGAATGGCGGCGGCAACGTAAATCCAGGCCATCCAGCCGAACAGCCTGCCGATCGCGCGGTTGCGAATGACATGAGAGACGACGGAGATCGCAAGCCAAGCAGCAGCCAACAGCATTGCGCCATAGATCAGATAGTTACTCTCGGGCCACTCCAGCGCCCCGGTTATGGCATAGGCCATGGCCAGCAGAAGAACGAAGAACAGCCATTCGAGCCGGCGCAGGAAGACGACCACGAGCCGCAGCAGCCCTGGCATGCCTCTGATGCGTCTCGCCAATTCCTCGAGCTTCGGCTCTACGCGCCACGATAAAAATAACGCCGGCGGGAACAGCACGCCGATCATTGCGAGCTGCATAAGGATCGTCGGTCTGCCGAAATAGCCCAACGCAAGCTGACCGTATTCGGCAAATATGGAAATGATTTGATCCAATTCTGGAGCCCCCTGAGCCCGTAGTTCGGCCCATGCGATGAGAGGCATGGACTGGCGGTCTATCGATTATAAGCGCCAGGAAGCTTCGCGGGACACTTGCGGCAACGGGATTCGTGGAGCAAAGGCCGAAGTTATTGCAATGCGTCAGAGCACGTCGTCAGCAACCGATCGAATCCGGCGCGGTCAGCCGTCAACGAATCGAAGGCAGCCAAGAGATCTCAACTGTTTCCAAGCCCAGCGGCCCCATGCGACGGTTGCGGATAGCTCCAGCAGTTAAACCGCTAGGCCTGCGTTAACGGAAGTTAATCCTTCGTTTCGAGCACGATGTCCGCTTTGCGCGCAGAAGCGGACCTAGAGTATTCGTAGAAACCCGAGCAAGACCAACCGGCCAATTTGGGACACTCGGAAGTCATCACCAATGACGCTGCGGCTTCTGTTACCAATCAACGAAAAGCTCAAGTAACGTCGAGCCTAGAAATCCTGATACCAGTTCCACCCATGAGCTCAACAGTGGCTTGGTTTCAGACCGTCATCTCATACACCCCGATATGCTCGTTACGGTGCCGATGAATGCCCTATGCTTGGTGTAGCTGGTAACGCGTGATCCACCTCGGAGATAATGGTCCGTCATCTCCGTCCTAAACTGAACCGGAGGGCTTCAATCCATGTCTGATTCCGCCGCCGACGGGCGCGTCTCTCTAACCATCGAGGGAACAACCGCCCACATCACCTTTGACCGTCCCGCTGCTCGCAACGCGATGACCTGGGCCATGTACGAGGGTCTGAAGCAGGCGTGTGCGAGCATCGCCTCCAACGACGCTGTGCGGGTGGTTGTTCTTCGCGGTGCCGGAGGCAAAGCCTTTATAGCCGGTACAGACATTAGCGAATTCCAGTCATTTGAGACCGGCGCTGACGGCATTGATTATGAACGGCGAATCGGTGAGTACGTGGGCGCCGTGGCTGCGCTAACCGTCCCGACGATTGCCGTGGTCGAGGGCTGGGCAGTCGGCGGTGGCATGAGCATCGCCAGTGTGTGCGACTTTAGATTGGCGACCCCAGGAGCACGCTTCGGCGTACCGATTGCTCGCACCCTCGGAAATTGTCTATCGCAAGCGAACTTGCGCGTGCTGGTAGCAATGATTGGCGTTCCCATGGTCAAGCGGATGTTGCTGTTGGCCGAACTGGTTCCAGCCGAAGAACTAACAGCTAGCGGCTACGTACTAAAGACGGTTGCTGCGCAGGAGTTGGATGACGCCGTGACAGCGCTGTGCGAACAACTGTCTGGGCATGCACCGATGACCATGGCGGCGAGTAAAGCAGTGGTGGGGCGCATTGTTTCGAACTATGAAGACGACGATCAGGCCATCATCGAGCAGGTTTACGGCAGCGCGGACTTTCGCGAAGGCGTAACAGCTTTTGTCTCGCGCCGGGCACCGCTTTGGACCGGGCGATAGCGCGGGATAGACGGACTAAAGCACGCAGTTCGTGACTCGTTTCGAGTTTAACGCGCCCCGACACTTGATCACGATGTCCGCTATCGGCCAGTTCCAGCCGTTCCCCTCAATACTGGGAATATACCAGTCGAACGTCGG
>JAOTTJ010000412.1 GCA_029864465.1 Gammaproteobacteria bacterium
CGCGCACGCCGCTCGGTTACTCGGTCGGGCGCTGGGAGGACGCGCGCACGCTCGTCGTAACGACGACGCGCATCAGCGATCCGTACTTCGACGACGAGGGCACGCCGCAGAGCGAGGACGCTGTCGTCACGGAGCGCTTCTCGATGACCGAAGATGGGACGCGGCTCTATTACGAGTCGATCCACGAGGACCCGTACACGTTCACCGAGCCGGCGCGCTGGTCGAGCTACTGGGACTGGAATCCCGGCATGATCATCCGCCGCTTCGATTGCGTTGTGCCGTAGAGATTAGTCGACGTTCCGTGCCCGCCTTTCCAATCGTATAGAAATGTAACAGTTGCTCCGCGCCGACTGCGCGATCGCTATTCTCGAAACAGACAATTCGATGAATAACGATGCAAGGAGTCGGTCAATGAGTTTTTTGGACTTTGCCCGCGACGTGGGCAGCAAGCTATTCGCGCGTGACGACGAGGCGGCGCGAAAAATCAAGGACAACCTCGATGCGTCGCTGACGGACGCGACCAAGATCGACGTGGCGTTCGACGATGGCTGCGTGACGCTTTCTGGCGAGTGCGACAGCCAGAAGACGAAAGAGCTCGCCATACTGTTGGCCGGCAACGTCAAGGGCGTCGGACGCGTCGAAGCGGATGATCTCGTGCCGACGGCGGTAATGACGCCCCCGCCGCAGTCGGCCGCGCCGTCCGGCGCAGCGCCTGCGCCGCAGGCAGCCGTCGAATCCGTCGAGTACTACGAGATCAAGAGCGGCGATACGCTATCGGCGATCGCTAAGCGCTACTACGGCAAGGCGAGCGCGTACATGGCGATCTTCGAGGCGAACCGCGAGGTCATCAAAGACCCCAACAAGATCTATCCCGGCCAGAAGATCCGCATCCCGCTCGCCTAGGCCGCCTTCCGCTGGCGGCGGTCCACCGGTTCGGCTCGCCAACCCAGCAGCGAAGCAACGGTGATGTATCGGATCCAGCCGGAGCCCGGAGTCGGCTAAGCGCTCCCACTCAGCGCCGCATGCCGTCCGGCGATGCGGCCGAAGACGACGCTGCGCCCGAGGCCGTGCTGATTGAAGCCGCCCTGGCTCTCGCCTGCGCAGTACAGTCCCTCGATCACCTGGCCTTGCAGGTCCATGACCTGTGCCGAGGCGTTCGTGCGCAGTCCTGTGTAGGAGTCATGCACGAGCGGCGTCGACCAGGCCGCATAGAACGGTGGCGTGGCGATCTTCGGGAACGGCGCCGGCTTGCCGAAGTCGTCGTCGACGCCGGCATCGGCGAACGTGTTGTATCTTGCGACCGTCGCTTCGAGCACGCTCGATTCCATCGGCTTGACCTGAAACTCGTTCTCGATGCGTTTGGCGAGCTCGCCGATCGTATCGGCGCTATAGAAGTAGCCGTCCGGGTCGACGTAAGGCGGGCTCGGTTCCCAGCCCTGCCGCTCGACGGCGTCGTGATCGAAGATCGCCCAGATCGGACCGCCGCCGTTGCGTTTGCCAGGGTCGCCGTGCCAGGCCATGGCTGCTGCGAGGAAGTCGTAGCTGTTCACGGTCTCATCGTAGAAGCGCCGGCCCTCCATCGTCACGAGGATCGCATTGTTCCAATCGACGTCGGTCAAACCTTCGCCGCGGATCTTGTCGAAGATCGGGCTGTCGGCCCGCCAGTGCAGGCTGTTGTAGCCGTATTTCGCGCCGATGTGCCTGGCTTTCTGCAGCACGCGTTCGGCCTCGTTCGTTTGCGCCGACGTGCCCCAGAGCGAGGCGCCGAGCGCCATGGCCGCGATCTCGCCGTCCGCGCTCTTGCGCGAGTACGGATCGCCCGCAACCGCGTATTCCTCCGTCAGGCGGGGATCGAACATGCGGCGGAACTGGACGTTGTTGCAATGTCCGCCCGTTGCGATGAGCACGCCATTACGCCCGCGAATGTTGAGCGTCGCACCTTCGTGCTCGACCTCGATACCGAGAACGCGGCCCGATGTCGGGTTCTCACGGATGATTCGCGTCATTCTGTGCTCGAGCAGAATCTCGGCCCCGTTCTCGCGTGCTTTCTTCTCGAGCGCGCGTACGAGTCCTGAGCCGCGGCGCGACGGTCTTGCCGTGTAGAGCTCGTCCTTGTTCGGCCACTGGCGGGTGCGGACTTGTCTCGGCACGGTCGATGCCATCTGCGGGCCGACCATCTGGTCCTCATGGAACTCGACACCGTTTTCGATGAGCCATTCGAACGTCGGAGCGTTCTCGTCCGCGAACGCGCGCACGATATCGCGGTCGTTGTAGCGGGCGAGCGGATGATCCGGGCGTATCCAGTCCTGGTAGAGCTTCTCGGCCGAGTCCTCGATGCCGTGCTTGCGTTGCACGCTCGTGCCGCCGCCGAGATGCACGACGCCGCCGGAGACCATGCCGTGGCCGCCGATGTCGAAGTTCTCATCGACGAGGATGACCGAGGCGCCGTGCTCGAGCGCGGACACCGCCGCCGCGAGGCCCGAGACACCGGCGCCGATCGAGACGAAGTCGGCCTCATGATCCCATTGAATATTGGTCTGGGCGTGAGCCTGGCCCGGTGCGAGCGTCGCGGCCGTAATGCCGGCCGCGGCCGTGGTTGTCAAGAAATCTCTGCGGCTTAAAGCTTCGGTTGATTTTTTAGCCATCCGTTTAGTTCCCCTCAGTTCATTTGCGCGGCCCACATTGCGCGCAACCGCGCGCGGTCGACCTCGTGTCCTCGCAGATAGACGCGATTGATCTTGCGGGTGTTCGTGATGTCGTCGAGCGGGTTCGCATCGAGCACGATGAAATCCGCGCTCTTGCCAGCTTCGATC
>JAOTTJ010000413.1 GCA_029864465.1 Gammaproteobacteria bacterium
CTGGGGACTGTCAAACGCTGAGAAGTTGATGAATCTTCAGGCCGTTGCGGCCCTGCGCCCGGGAGGCTGGCGACCAGATGCGGCGACGGCTCCAAACGCTGATGAATCCAGGTGAAAGTCTACCATAACCACCGCCGCCTCCGTAGCATCGAACCCCCTCCAAACCGCTATACTTCGAGCCCGATCCTAGGCCTCCGACCCGACCGTATTCTTGACGTGAGCAAACGCATAGATGCGCTGATTTGTCCCCGCTGGACCATCCAGGTCGAGCCGAGTTGCGATGCCCACGACGATTTGTGTCTCGCGGTTCACGACGGGCGCATTCTCGAGTTAGTTCCTCGGGCGCAAGCCAACGAGAAGTACTCGCCCGATGCCGTACACGAGCGTCCTGAACACGTGTTGCTGCCCGGATTGATTAATGCCCACACGCACGCGGCGATGACATTGCTGCGCGGATTTGCAGACGATATGTCGCTCGAGCGCTGGCTCAACGAGCGCATCTGGCCGACCGAGATGCGCCTGGTCAACCCCGATTTCGTCGCCGACGGCACCGGACTCGCTATCGCCGAAATGCTGCGCGGCGGCATCACGTGTTTCGCCGATATGTATCTCTTCCCGGATACAGTTGCCGACGTCGCTGCGACCACGGGCATACGAACCGCCGTCGGCATGATTGCACTCGAGTTCCCAACGCCATGGGCTCGGACGCCCGCCGAATACATCAGCAAGGGGCTTGCCATCCACGACGCCTACAAGGGACATCCCCTTGTGACCACAACGTTCGCACCGCACGCGCCGTACAGCGTCTCCGATGAGACGCTGCAGCGGATTCGCCAGCTCGCCGACGAGCTAGACGTCCCCGTGCATATGCATGTGCACGAGACTGCGCAGGAAGTCAGCGACGGCATCGAGAAGAACGGCCAACGGCCGCTCGTGCGGCTCGAGGCGCTCGGGCTGCTGAACCCATCACTCATGGCCGTGCATGCAACGCAACTCACGGATGAGGAGATTGCGGTCCTGGCCCGCAGCGGCAGCAGTGTCGTTCACTGTCCACGGTCGAATCTGAAGCTCGCCAGCGGCGCCTGCCGCGTAGCGGATCTGGTCGCAGGCGGCGTAAACGTCGCGCTCGGTACGGATGGCGCTGCGAGCAACAATCGCCTCGATCTATGGTCGGAGATGGAAACTGCTGCGCTGCTCGGCAAGCTCATCGCCGCGGACGCCGAAGCGCTGCCGGCACGGACCATGCTCCGCATGGCTACGATCAACGGCGCTCGTGCGCTCGGGCTCGAACAGGAAACCGGCTCTCTTCAGGCCGGCAAGGCTGCAGATGCGATCTGTGTGCGTCTTGCGGGCGCAGCGGTGGAGCCCGTCCTCGACCCGATATCGCAGCTCGTCTACTGCGCCAGCCGGGAGAACGTCAGCGATGTCTGGGTGGGCGGCGAGCATTTGCTGGCGGGCGGTGAGCTCACTCGGCTCGACGAAGCGCTGCTGCTCGATCGGGCACACGGGTGGGCAAGCAAAGTGCTCGACGCATGAGCGATGCAGCGACGAATCGAGACCCGGCAGAGCTCGAGAAATTCACAGCGCTGGCGCAGAGCTGGTGGGACCCGAACGGGCCTTTGAAAACGCTTCACGAGATCAACCCGCTGCGCCTCGGTTACGTTGCTGAACGCACGCCACTGCAAGGTCGGCGCGTGCTCGATGTCGGCTGCGGCGGCGGCCTGCTGAGTGAAGCGCTCGCCAAGTCTGGTGCCGACGTGGTCGGCATCGACCTCGCTGGCGCCGGGCTCGCAGCCGCGCGAGCCCATGCTGAAGTAGAAGGCCTCGCAATCGATTATTTCGAGGAAGATGCCGAAACGCACGCCGCGCGAGCGTCCGGCGCCTACGATGTCGTGACGTGCATGGAGCTGCTCGAGCATGTGCCAGACCCCGCGGCCATCGTTACCGCATGCGCGCAGGCCGTCAAGCCCGGCGGCGCGGTCTTTTTCTCGACGATCAGCCGTAATCTCAAGAGCTTCGTGCTAGCGATCGTCGCCGCTGAGCACGTGCTCAGGCTCGTGCCTCGCGGCACACACGAGTACGCTAGACTCATTCGACCTTCGGAGCTAGCCGGCTGGTGCCGGGCGAGCGGATTGAACGTGAGCGATATATCGGGCATGCACTACAACCCGCTGACCGGACATCACCGCCTCGGTGGACGCCCCGACGTCAATTACCTCTGCCATACCATTCGGCCCATGCGGCCATGACGCGCTGCGCAGTGCTTTTCGATCTCGACGGCACACTCGTCGACACGGCACCTGACTTGTGCGCCGTTTTGACTGCCTTGCTGAGCCGGCATTCCCGCCCGCCACTACCGTACGCAGTGGCCCGCAATGAGGTATCCAATGGCGCCATCGGCATGATCCGGGCGGCATTCGCCGATGCCCGGTCCGAGGATGAGCTCGAGCGCCTACGGCTTGACTTCCTGGATATCTATCTCGAATCGGTCTGTATTAATTCTCGAATATTCAATGGATTAAATGATGTTCTTCATAAATTAGAGGAATTAAATTGCCCATGGGGTATCGTGACGAACAAGCCGCGCGCCATGACTGAGCCTTTGCTTGGCGCACTCGGACTCGATAGCCGTCCCGCCTGCGTCGTGAGCGGCGATCGGCTGCCCGTTCGCAAGCCTCACCCCGGGCCATTACGCCTCGCCGCCGAGGAGATCGGTTTCGATACAGCGCACTGTATCTACGTCGGTGACGCACCACGCGACATCGAGGCCGGCCGAGCCGCGGGGATGGCGACGATCGCGGCTGCGTAT
>JAOTTJ010000414.1 GCA_029864465.1 Gammaproteobacteria bacterium
CACGACTGGCCCCGCCGGACCGATATCGAGCCGATGCACCCAATGATCCGTCTGGGCGATCAGTGCATCACCATCGGCTTCGAATCCGAGCCAACGAATCGCATGGGGTAGCACGAGCGCACTACCAAGGGCGCGGGCGTCATCGGGGTCCCAAAGCTGGATCCGTCCAGATCGATCACCGCTCGCAAGACGCTCACCCCTCGGACCGAAGGTCAGTGCGGTCACGCCCGCCTGGGCTCTCGCCGAGCGCGGCGGCGATGTGTCGTCGAGCTGCGCGACAAACACGTTGCCAGCGCTGTCTCCAACCGCGACGGTAGAGGAATCCGGTGCGATGGATACGGCAAGCGCGGCACCGTTTATCGGAAACTCCATCGCAAGCTCACCGTCCCGAGCTGCCCACGCCATCGCACTCGATGCGGCCGCGCTAATCACCCACTGGCCGTCGCCGCTGATCGCGACGTCATGAACGGGCCCCTCGGGATGGCGCATGAACGGCTCTGTCGGCGCACCGCTCGTCAGACTCCAGAGCCGTACGACACCATCGCGACCACCGCTCGCGATGAGTCCTCGGGCTGAGTTGACCGCGATACTCGTCACCGCTCCCTGATGCCCGATGTACGGTATCTCCCGTTGCGTCTCGATTCTCTCCTGTAGCTGTGCCGTCGTTCTGATCTGCAGATGGCCGTCGCGGTAACCCAGCGCAGCGATTTGCGCGGTCTCGTCGAGCGCCATGACCGACACACCGACGTTGGCCAACGTTACGGGCACGGCCGGAGTCACGTCCCATATCTGCAGCAATGCACCACTCGCCGTTACCAGCATTCGACCGTCCGGGGCGAGCCGCGTGCGAACCGGCCCGCCCGCACGATGCACACGCGCACTGAGCGCGATTGCATCGTTGACGATGTCGCGCACGATCACGTGGCTATGCGCGGCTTCGTAGGCGACAACGGAGCCATCGCCGGCGATGCTGACGCTGAGCGGGTCGACCGTGATACCTACGAGTTGCGGGTCGAGGTCTCCTTGTTGCGCATCCGATAGATGCCATACGAGGACGTCGCCGGCGACATCGACGCTGAGCAAAAGATCGTCGGTCGTTGCCACGAATCGCACGAGCTCGCGCGCGTGCGGCAACTCGAGAATCACTTCGCCGCGGCGTGGATCGAGAAACTGCGTGAGGCGGCCAGGCCCGAGCACGATCAGATAGCGCGCCTGCGGACCGAGCACCCAATCGCGCGCATCCGACACACCCTCGATACTGGCGACGAGCTCGCCGTCCTCTGAACGCAGCAAGCTGTAAAGCACGGCGCCCGTCTCGAGGTGCTCGGCGATAGCGATATATTGCCCGTCGATACTGATCGCAGGTGGGAGCGCGAATCCCGTTTGCGTCACGATTCGCGCAACGGCACTACGCCCGTCGACATCCCAGATCGTCAACGCATTGTCTGTCACCGTAACGAGTCGTCGAGCATCCGGGCTCAGCAGACTGTAAGCAGGCATCGCATCGAGCTGCAGATCTCCGAGCGACGACCCTGCCTCCAGATCCCATAGCGTCAGCGCGCCACGCGCCCCGGGCCGAGACGGGCGCGCTAACCCCAAGCGGCCGTCCACGCTGAGCTGCACGTCGACCTGATCCGTGCGTACGGGATCGGGAATCTCCAGGCCCTGATCAGGCACATCCTCCCAGCCGCGCAACTCCTCTGCGAACAACAACCCCCAGCGGCTTAATCGGCCGGCCTCTCCCTCGATCCGATCGATGAGCGTGAGGCGCCATACGCCTCGTCTGTCTTCGTCCGCCAGGCTCGAGAGGACTGATTGCTCGTCAACCTGTATGACGCGGCTGGATTGATCCGACACCGGTAAACCGAAGGTCGCGCTCGCGCCGCTCGGCGCCTCGAGCATCAGCATGACCTGCTCTTGCGCCGGATGTTCGACATCGATCTGCAACTGAAAAGCCCCGGCTGAGCCAGGCTCATCGACGCCGAGCTCTCTGCTGACGGGCACATGTTGCAGCGCCGTCAGCCCTTGCGTATAGGCCGCGGATCCCGGCGCCGTAAGGCGCAGCAAACGCCCCCGTCGAGCAATATCCACGACGGTCAGCCCCTGCGACGCCCAATCGACCTCCCACTGCAGCAAGCTCGCGTCGAATCTGTGAGTTTGCAGCAAGTGCGGGTAATCGACGTCGATGAGGCTCGACGCAAGATTGGCAGCCGCCACGCTCGAGCCGATCTGAGCCAGGCCCGCATAGACCAGCGCCTGGTCGCGGCTTCCGCGCAGCACCGCCGAGTCGGCACGTCGCAGCCAGTACACGCCCATCAGCTCATCGGCTGTCTCGGCGTAACCGTCGAGGCTGCGTAATACGTCATCGGCAGCCCGAACCTCCGCGTACGAATCTGCCGACTGGCTACGCCGAATCATGATGTCTGCGAGCAATTCGTCGGCCGTACCGCCGAATCCCGGGAATCTGCGGAGCTTGTCGTGCGTATCCAGCGCGACAGCATAGTCAGTCGTGACGGCTGCGAGCGTATCGATGTACGGACGCGGAAAGTATTTCGTATACCAGATCGGCAACAGAACCATGATCAGCGCAGCCACCGCAGCGACGGCTGCGCCGCGCCAATCGAATGGAAGCGCGCTCTTCGCCCAGCGGCTCGTGAACACTGACTTCACGAGCCTGTTGCGATAGGTTAAAAATTCTTCGCCTTGGCTCGCAGAGATGCCCGCCAGGCGAAGCGATTCCTGCGCCGGGGAATCCGGGTCGGCAACGATCGGTGCGCCTTTGCCGAGTTTCTTCAGCAAC
>JAOTTJ010000079.1 GCA_029864465.1 Gammaproteobacteria bacterium
CATTGCAGCGCCCGGCGCGCTCGTCTCGTAAACCTCGATTCGCGCCGGTGACCAGTCGGATTTGTCCGCGGCATCGATGACGGCTTCCACGGAATCGACGAAGCTCGCGATCGGCTGCTGGGCATAAAATGCCTGCAGCGCTTCCTGCGCTGCGGCGCGTTGCTGCATCTGCACGGTGACGAACACGCTGAGGCTCGCGACGCCTGCAAGCCATAACCCGCTTTCGGCGATCAGCATCAAACGAGAGCGCACGCTGGGGCGTTCACGGGCGACGTCATGGTTGGGTACCCGTAGCCCAGCGGAGGAAGAGCCGGGATGCGGGCGCGCCGAAAGATCGACGCGTTTCGTCAAGTCTGTATGGGACAAATTTGTAGAACTTGCTAGAGTAGCAGGGTCCATCATTAGCACTCCACTGCTAGTGTTGGTCAGGGTTGCCGGGGCGGGTCGAAACGCCCCGGCAACCCGTTCATTTTAGTCGCCCGCATAGCGCGAGTGCAACTATGCCTATAAACCCGCCGGCTCAGTTGCTCCGGCCGGCCTCGGCCAGCTCATCGTTACTGGCCTCGCTGCGCACGCGCACGGTTCCCGGCGTTCTGAGCGCCTCGTGAATGGCCGCGGCGAACCGCGAATGATCCCAAGCGGAGTTGAAGCGCAGCACGTTCGAAATGAGCGCGACGATATAGCGCGTTTCTGGGTTCGGTCCCGCCGGGGTTTCGACCGTGGCGACGGAGTTCATGAAGTTGCGGCTGTTGCCCATGTACTGGCCGCAGCGAAAGCCTTCCTCGGGCTGGCAGGAGTACAGTGAGCCGCTCTTGAAGAATGTCGCCGATTGGGCGAGCTCGGGCGCATAGACGTAGCGGTAGCGGCGTTTGGTGATGTAGAGATATTTCTTCATCTCCAGGCTCGACCAGGCATCGACCAGTCGGCCCTGCTCGAGACGGAACATGAAACGCGCGAGCTCGCGCGGTGTGGCGAACGAGTTCGGCCCGGGCACGAAATTTTTTGCCGTTCCGGTCCAGAAAGACCCTTGACGGATATTGCTCGTGTCGATGCCGGCCGCGATGAGCGGCTCGGACATGATCGACAGAGATAGCTCCGTGAGGCGTGCCTTGGGCGTTTCGCGAAAGAACGCCTCGGACTCTTGCGCGGACACCGGATAACGCGCGCCGAAGTGTCGAATGAGCATGGCTTCGCGCCAGACGACGGAGCCTGCACCGTTCGCCGATGCCGAGATCGCGTGGTCGAGCCACTCCGACAGAAAAAATTGGTCGTCGGTTCTGAGCCGGCCGAATCGATTCACAGCCGCCACGGGATCGTATCGTGGGACGTCCTGCTGACTGCCGATGACCCAATCGCCACCCGATACGAGCGTCGTTGCGAGCACGCGCTTGCGGTCCTCGATATCCGGAAAGGCCTGCTCGAGCGCGAAGAACAGACCCGTCATCGTCAGTATCTTGCCGACGCTGCCGACGTTCTGCCGGGTATCCGGCCGCAAACCGGCCCAGCGCACGTTTTCCGGATCGCTGATATCGACGACGACGAGTGCGTACGATGGATCTCGTCCCTGGAAGATGCCGGCCAGCATGTCCGCGAGCGCCGGGTCTTGTGAGCGCGTATCGAAATCCGCGACGTCGCGGCCGATCAGGCCGAGCTCGATATCGCTGCCGCCGAGCAGGGCGCCCGACGCCAATTTCGGGCCGGATGAACGTTGCTGCTGCAGCGCGTAGCCTTCTAGGCGCCGAATGCCGGACTCGGACTCGCCATCCAGCGGGTAGGCATGCAGCGCCGGCGCGGTGAGGCAGACAATCGCGAGAAGCGGCGCGAGCCTGCGGCGAAGCGCGCTCACGCTAGAGATAGATAGGCTATTCATCGTCGCCATTAGTCCGACTCCAGTCGCGGTAGTTCCGCGAGCCCAACAGTTGCCGGCACGGCGATGTCCTGTCGTGGTGTGACCGTGCGCACGATGCGATCGGCGAGCTGTGCCGCTCGTTCGACGAGCGGCCGAATTTGAAACAGCGTCAGCTCGCCGTCAACGAAACCGAACTCGATGTCCCACGGCCGCTGCCGTCCCTCATCGTCGTAGACCGGGTTATAACGTTCAAGCACTTCGGCGGCGAGCGCGCGCAGCTGGCGCTTGTCCGCTGCCGTCAGGACCGGGCCATCCGGCGCGGGCCGCCAGAGCATGCCGCCGGCAGGGTTCAAGGCTCGTTGATAGGCAGTCTTCGCTTCCGACACGAGCACCTCGCCGCCATCGACGCGCAAGACGACGGTTTCGACTGCCTCTCCGGCCACGGCGCCGCCAACGCCCCAGCCTGTGGATACGGTCAGGCCGGTGCCGAGGCCCGTGAGATCGGCCGTAACCATGACGCCCGATTTGTCCGACGGTACGCTGCGCATCAGCAATACGGAGGCATACACTTCTTCCGGATTCGTCAGCAAATTCGAGCGCCAGGCGATCGCACGAGGGCTTAGAACCGACGCCCAGACTCGCGGAATCGCCGTGATTTGTCCGTCCAAGCCGACGAGGTTCGGAACCGTCTCCGACAGGCCCGCGCCTGTGAACTGAGGCAGATCCTCGACGTTGGTATCGGACCGCAAGAAAAGACCGTAACCGTCTTGCGAACCGAACTCCTCGTCGATTGCCGCGACGAGATCGGCGCGGTGCTGGGCGGAGATTTCCAGCGCCGCGATGTCCCGCCGAATGGACGCGAGCGCGTCCGATAACGATTCCTCGGAGATCTCGCCCGCACGAAACTGCGCGTACGCCTGTTCCAGCCGCGAGCGCAGGCTGGGGTTGCCGGCCTGCATGTGCTCGGCGAATATTCCGAATGGCACGGCAACGGCCGGCGCGACGCGACCGGGGAACAACCGCGCGAGCTCACCGAGGTTTGCGGCTTTCGGCCCGACGTTGCGCCCCGACAACGAGGCATTGAGATCGGCTAGCCGGATCGGTTGCCGGACGCTGAGGTCGGGCCTCGGGACGGTTAGCTGTCCGCCGACTTCATTGGCCGGGCGTAGCAGGTTACGTAGATCCGGCTCGAGCTCCGCTGCGGGTGTCAGCACGAGTGAGCCGTCGCTGGCAACGGCAGCCAGAACCTGGCGGCTCTCCAGCGGCCGGATGGACGGCAACAAGTCTGGAACGACAGCGATATTCGGGATGCCGAAGTTTCGCGCGAGCAACTGAACGTGAGACAGCGGGCTGCCTTCCCCGAGCGTGAGGATTCCGGCAACCGGAGACAGCTCGGCAACCGTTTCCGGCAGCAGGACGATATCGCTGCGTTCGTAGTAGCCGTGCTCCAGCGCATCTGCGGACTCGAAAATGCGCAAGTTGCCGATCGCCACACCAGCGTTGATGCCGAACGCGGCTACACCCGTGCGTCCGTTTACGTTTTGGGTGACTCCGCTCATGCTCGCGAGATCCCGTGCAAGCCGGCGTGCGACCTCGGCAATGCCGACGAGGGGCGAGCTGCGCAACAAGTCGTCGGTGAAGGCGGCGGCCCGCGCGTCCAGCGCCGAATAGCGGATCAGTGGCTCGGCGAACGCGTAGCGTACCGAGCCGATTGCCCATTGCGGCAAACGACGCAGCGAGCCGACGATCGATCGGTAGGTTTCGAACGTGAGGTCATTCTCAGACGCGAGTGCCCCGAGGCGGTTGAGCTCCCGGTACTCTCCATCGGTCAGCAAGCCTACCCCATAGGTCGCATCCACGAGTCGGCTTGCCAGGCTCAGTAGCTCGCCGCGCGATAGGCCATCGTTATCGAGGATCTCCGCTGCAACGACAGCGAGCTCACTCTCGACTTCGCCGATCACATCGAAGAGCAGCAAACGAACGGACGTCGGCAGTGGCGAGGTAATCGTCGCGCGCGCTTCTCGCAAGAGCTGCGAGACGGCCTCGAGGCTTTCGCTCGGCGGAGCGCTCTCTGGAAAGCTCAAGTACTCGGCGAGCGCGGCCGTGACCGGCTGCCGCGCGAGCGCGAGACGTTGCGCTGCGATGCGGTCGCGTCGGCCGGCCGCCCCGTAGAGCGCATCGAGCTCATCGGCCAGCGCGATTGCAACGACGCGCGTGTCCTCGGGCCTGTCCTGAGCCCATGCGCGTACGCGGTCGGCCGTCGCGGCCGACGGCGTCGTGTGAATCTCTACGCGCAGCGGCTCGAAGCTGCGATCGCGCTCGGCAATGTCGATTGCATCGCGGCGTACGACTCGGGTTTTGTCGTCGGAGCTGCCGCCATGCGGAATGACGCGCACGCTTTCGCGAGCAAGCAGATAATTCGCTGCGACCCAATCGGCGTCCGCGAGCAAACGCAGCAGCAACTCACGCCCAGCCGCTTCTTCGTCCTCGATCTGAACGCGGCCGCGATAGTCTTTAACCGGGCGCAGTACCCAACCATCGTCGATGTCGGTCAAATACCGCTCGAGCGCAAGCGCGCGCAGGCGTTGGTGACGGTGCTCTGCATCCCAGAGCTCCTCCCAGCTCAGCGCGGCGAAGATCGTGCCGACCGGCCAGCCGAGCGCAGCTAACCGCTCGCGATCGGCGGAGTACTCGGCGTGCTGGCGTCCACCGCCGCGCTCACGGCAGGCATAGGCCTGAGGCGGCTGCACCGTGCCGTCGTTACAAAACCAACGGATCCGCAGATACGGCCCGCGCGGATTGACGAGCATGCTCTGGACAAGGGTGCGGGCCTCGGTCAACACTTGCGGTCCCGGAGATTCAAGCGGGGCCTGGCCGTAGACTGGACCGAGCCAGAGCGCTAGCAATGCGGACCAGAGGATACGGGCTGAACTGTCTCCCTTTCCGGGGGTCAATACGCCACCAGACTTGGAGTGCTTAGGCCACGTTACTCGCATGCAGGACTCCTCAGCTCCATCACGACTAGAACGCTTTCTGCGGCTGTTCGCGAATGTTCAGGCTCGCGAGGGCGTGACGAGCTTGATATTAGTCGCAAATATCTTCCTGATCCTAATGGCGTACTATTTTATCAAGCCGGTTCGCGAGGGCTGGTTGTCGGTCTCGCTGTTCGAGGGATTCTCCCAACTCGAGGTCAAAGCATACTCGGCGTTCGGCCAGAGTCTGCTGCTCCTTGCAGTCTTACCAGTATACGCAACGCTTGCGAGTGTCTGGACGCGCCGCGAGCTGATTCTGCGCACGGGGCTGGGCTTCGGCGCTCTCCTGCTCCTGTTCTGGCTCGTTCAGCCCGACCTGATTTGGGAACAGGTGCCGTTTGCCGGCATCGTGTTCTATATGTTCGTCGGCATCTTCAGTGTAACGTTGGTCGCGCAATTTTGGTCCTTCGCCGCCGATATCTATGGTGAGGAGCGCGGCAAGCGCCTATTCCCGCTCGTCGCTATCGGCGCATCCGCCGGCGCCGCTGTCGGTGCGTGGGTTGGGGAGCGCCTCATTCGGCTCGAGTACGTACAGGCGTTCGACCTGATGCTGCTCGCGTTGGTTCCGCTCGGTGCCGCGTTGAGTCTGGCGATGTGGTCGGACAGGCGCGGTACCTATGGAGATCCAAGCGATTGGACCAAGGCCCGCTGGAAACAGCCGGCCGCGCCGACGAACGCCGGGGCGTTCAGGCTCATCAGGCAGAACCCTTATCTCGCCGGTACGGCATCGATGGTGCTGATATTCAGCTGGGTCGTTGCCAGCGGTGACAACATTCTGTTCGGGCTCGTGCAGGAAAGCGTCCGCGGCAATCTCGCGGCGCTCGACGGCGATGCGGCGCAGTTCTCGCGGATGGTCAACGCCGCGACGACGGCGTTCTATGGCGATCTGTATTTCTGGGTGAATGTCTGCGGGCTTTTGCTGCAAGCCTTCTTTGTATCGCGAATATTGCGCTATGGCGGCTTCATGACGCTCATTCTCGTGACGCCGCTCGTGTCGCTAGTCGCTTATGTGTCGATGGCGATCGCACCGGTGATCGGCGTTATCAAGGCGATGAAGGTTGCGGAGAACGCCAGCAACTACTCGATCAATAACACGGCGCGGCACGTGCTGTGGTTACCGGCGACCAAGGAAATGCTCTATCAAGCCAAGACGGCGATCGATACGCTCTTCGTGCGCGTCGGTGACGGGCTGGCGGCGCTGACGGTGCTGATCGGTACGCGGATCATCGTGCTGGATTTGGTGAATTTCTTGTTCATCAACGTATTTCTCGTGATCGTCTGGTTGGGGCTGGCGATCTACCTGGCGCGCGAGAATAAGCGTCTGCGCCAGGGAGTGCCTGCTGCAGGCTCGGGTCCCGTGACGTCAATCGCATAGATGCGAAGGAAGCGAAAGAAGATGTCGAAGATCGTGATGTCTCTGCTAACCATGTTTGTGTTCTCGGCCGCCGTCGCGCAGGACGATAATGAGACCGACTGGGCGCCGCTCTATCAGCGCGTCGACGCGGATTTTCAGAGGACGCTCGAGCTGGTGCTGAATGAAAATCCAGAGTGGCGGCGGCTAATCGAGCGCCGCAGGCTCGCTGTCGGCGTAGTCGACCTCAGCTCCCCGGTGCCGAAATACGCGCGGGTCAACGGCAACCGGATGATGTACGCAGCGAGCTTGCCGAAAATCGCCATTCTCCTCACGGCTTACGTTTCGTTCGAGGACGGATCGTTAGCAGAGACGCCGGAGCTTCACCAGGATCTGCAGGACATGATCAGGCGCTCGAGTAACTCGGCGGCAACCCGCGCGCTCGATGCTGTCGGCATGGCGAAGGTCGAGCAGGTCATGCGCGATCCTCGATTCGGGTTCTATGATGAAGATCGCGGCGGCGGGCTATGGGTCGGCAAGCGCTACGCGTCGAGCGGCGTGCGGCGCGGCGATCCCCTGTTCAACGTTTCGCACGGGGCGACCGTGACGCAGGTCGCGAGGTTCTACTATCTGCTGGCGAACCGGCGCCTGATCAATGAGCACCGCTCCGAGCAGATGCTCGCTGATCTCTCCGACCCTGGCATTCATCACAAATTCGTCGCGGAGATCGAGCAGCGCGCGCCGCTCGCAAGGCTGTTTCGTAAATCCGGGACGTGGCGCGACTATCACTCGGATTCTGTTCTGGTCCAGGGCCCGAACTGGCGAAACTACATTCTGGTCGCGCTCGTACAAAGCGAGAACGGTGAGGAAATCCTGCGTAGCCTCGTGCCGGTCGTCGAGACGTTGTTGCAAGATGACGGGATCTAGGCGGCCCGAAAAGTCGTGGCGAGATCGGACACCGGACACCTAGTGCCGGTTTTGCGGGCCAAGCTCGTTAGTGTCGCATCCCGCCGGTCGCTCGCCGCGGGGCTGGTTGACGTCAGCTAATACCGCGCTGTTAGGAAGCGAATAAATGTGACGAGCACGAAGGCACAGCCGTTACGGGGCTTCGTTTCGAGCATCGTCAGTGCTTTCGGCTCGGTTCGGCCGAGCGAGCGCCGCGAAACCCTCGGCGCATTCTTGACGCTGTTAGGCTTTATGGCCGGTCACGCGCTGCTGGAGACAGCGCGCGACGCTCTGTTTCTCGCCGAGCTCCCGGCGTCCTTGCTGCCTTGGGTGTATCTGACACTCGCAGCCTCGGCCTTGGCGATTGCGCGCTATCGAGCGCGCTTGGCCCGATTCTTTCGCAGCGGCGTGGAGCTGAACGGCTGGCTGGCGTTGGCAGGCATCAGCACGGTCGCGCTTTGGTTCGCGATCTTCTGGGCGGGTGACTGGATCTTCTATCTGCTCTATGCCTGGTCCGGGATTCTCGCGACGTTGATCGTAGTTCAGTTTTGGATCCTGCTGAGCGAACGTTTCACCGTTACTCAGGCGAAACGATTGTTCGCCGTCATCGGAACAGGAAGTGTCATCGGAGCGATTCTGGGCTCCGGTGCGGCACGCCTGCTGACCGAACAACTGTCGGCGCAGCATCTGGTTCTATTCGCCGGTCTCGTATTCCTCGTTACTTCGTTGGGACCGCTATTGCTCGGCCCGCCGCCGGGCCCCCCGCCCGCAAGGCGCCAGACGACGAGATTCACTGCTGCCGATGTCGAGCGCGTGAGTCGGCTGGTTTGGCGGCGTCCCTATCTGCGCCGCGTCGCGATGGCAATCATTCTGGCGACGGTCACCTTTACGCTCGTCGATTTTGTATTCAAGAGCACGGTGGCGCGGCTCGTCCCGGATGAGCAGCTCGGCGAATTTTTCGCGACGGTGTATCTCACCTTGAACGTCGTCTCGTTGGTCGTGCAGGTCGCAGTCGTCAGCTGGATCTTGCGGCGGTTGACGGTCAGCGTCGCATTGGCGATCGTGCCGGCGCTTTTGCTGCTCGGTGCGACGGCATTCATCGCCCTCGGTGGCCTGGCGGCCGTCCTGCTATTGAAAGGCATCGACGGCGGTTTTCGTTACTCCTTGTATCGGACGACAACGGAGCTGCTGTACGTGCCGATGTCGGCCGAGATTCGCGGGCCGGTCAAAGTGTTCATCGATGTCTTCGGTCAGCGCGGCGGGCAGGCCATCGGCTCGTTGCTCCTTCTCCTCGTTCTGTCGCTCACAGCGAATGAAGCGGTGATCGCCGTATTCGCTGCACTCACCGCCGGCGCGTGGCTGTATCTGGTCATTCAATTGAGACCGCATTATCTGGACCTGTTCAGGGAGACGCTGCGTGAGGACATCAACGACACCAAGATCGCGTTTCCCGCACTCGATATGTCCTCTCTCGAAACATTGCTCGCGACATTGAATTCACCGGACGACCGCAGGGTGATCGCTGCCCTCGATCTGCTCGTGGCCCAGGGAAAGTTGCGCGTCGTGCCGGGCTTGATTCTCTATCACCCGTCCGCAGAGGTCGTCATTCATGCGCTGGAGCTTTTCGCTGCAGAGCGACGCGACGACGTGCTGCCGCTGATCGATAGACTGCTGAGTGACTCAAACGAGCACGTGCGCGTTGCAGGGCTTCGCGTGCGCACAACCCTGTTGCCTGACGAATATCTCTTGAATAAGGCGCTAACTGATTCGTCGTCGGCTATGCGCGTGACGGCGGCGGTCGGCCTCGTGGCTAGCGGGACAACGTCGATGAGCGACGCACAGCCCCATTTCGATGAGGCGGTACGAGCGGATGATTCGTTCGCATTGCTGAGTCTTGCTCGCGCCGTGGGCGCCTTGCCCTGCGAGGATTTTCGAGCCGTATTGTCGGAGCTTGCGACGTCGGAGAACGAGGATGTGCAGCTCGCAGCCGTGCGGGCGATGAGAGCGCACATTGATCCCGCGAATATTCCAGTGCTAATTGGGCTTCTGACGAATCGAGCTCTGCGGACGGCGGTGAGAAACACGCTGGTCGGGATCGGGCCGCGGGCACTTGCCGGCGTTGCCGACGCGCTCGCCGATACGGATCTGCCGCATGCCATCCGACGCCACTTACCGCACGCGATCGCAGCGTTTGGGACACCGCAGGCTTCGAGAGTCTTGTTGCAAAGGCTGCTCGAGGAGCCGGATGGCATGATCCGTTTCAAGCTCCTCCGGGGGCTCGGTCGATTGCGCCGGATCAATCCGCAACTACCGCTGGATAGCCGCGACCTGGAAAAGTCTATCGACCAGAACATAGGCGCGGGATTTCGATTCATGCGTTGGCGATTGGCGCTAGAGCGAGTACCGTCAGAGTTGCCGCCCGCGCTTGCAGAGCATCACCAGACGTTGTTGGAGCTGTTAAGGGACAAGCAGGCGCATACGGTGGAGCGCGTGTTTCGACTACTCAACTTGCAGGCCAATGATGAGGAGTTTCTGCGTATCTACCGTGGACTGCAGAGCCCTAGACGCGAAGCGCAGGCCGGAAGCCGGGAGCTGTTGGAACACATGATCGAGACGCCGTTGCGCCGCTCGATTTTGGCGCTCGTCGATGATCTTTATGACCCGAGTGGAGCAAGAGATTATCGTGACGAGGACTCTATTCCGAGCTTCGATCGAGCGCTCATCGAGTTAATCGAAGGTCGGTCGGAGTCCCTCAGCTCGTTCGCAACGTACGAGGCCGGCGCGATGCGGCTCGATTATTTGCGTCCGCGGCTGCTCGACGTGACGGCATTGTCGCCATCGCATGCCGCGATTATCAAAGCGGCAATCGAGATGCTGGCCGTCGCGAGCGAGGCACGGCGTGGATAGCGTACTGTTCGTCGGCCCATTGGATCGCGTGTTGCTGTTGCGCACCCTGCCTATGCTCGAGGGTCTGCGCCCAGTGGCGTTGGCAGCCATCGCCCAGCATGCGCAAGAGCGTAGCTTTTCGAGAGGAACTCTATTGAGTTCGCCCGACGCGTCGGCACAGGCGGTGTATCTGATCGTCGAGGGGGAGGTGGAGATCACCCGAGACGGCGCCGCCTCGAGGCGCGTGCAGGCCGGTGAGGCCGTGGGGTTCATCGAAATGCTCAGCCGCGTGAAGCAGCCGCTCGAAGTGAGGGCCTCGAGCGACACGGTCGCGCTCGAGCTCGATTGGGATGCTCAGATCGACGTTTGCGAAGAGCATTTTCCCGTCGTCATGCAGTACATAAGCTATTTGGCGAGATTGACGGCCTTGGAGCTCCAGCGACAGGGCCTCGCATCTGCTCAATCGGGCCCGTCGCCGACGACGCAGCAATTCGGGCCGCATCTGAACTTCGTCCAGCGCGTTCTCGTGCTGAGCCGCTCCCGCGCTTTCTCGAGTGGCTGCCTGGATGCGCTGTCGGAGCTATCTCAGCACGTCGAGGAGGTTCGCTGGGAGGACGGCGATCCGATCTGGGCGACTGGGGAAGCTGCCGAGGACTTCTTCTTGCTCGCGTCCGGTCTGTTGCGGTGTAGCCAAGCGTCGGGTGTCGAGTTCACGTGTGGTCCGGGGAAGCTGGCAGGTGTTCATGAGGCGCTCTACGGGAGCGAGCGGTGGTACGCAGCCGTCAGTGAAGGTCCGACCATCGGCCTCAAGATAGATCTCGAGCCCTTCGTCGATATTCTCGAGGATCATTTCGATCTGGCGCTAGACTTCATGGGCTTACTAGCGGCCGACTTGCTTTCACTGCAATCTGGCGACGGTTAAGGAGGCCAACCGTGGTTCGACGACGAGCTTTGAGAACCCTATCTGCCTGATGCGTCACGGTTATAGCGCGCTAGATGATCGACGATGTCGCGCGCATCGTCCTCGGCGCCGTGGATGAACGTCGACTTGCGCCGGCGCAGCACGGGGAGGCCGATGGCATAGAGTCCCGGCGCATCGACGACGCCACCGTCGTGTCGTAGCCGTCCCTTGCGGTCCAGCACG
>JAOTTJ010000415.1 GCA_029864465.1 Gammaproteobacteria bacterium
CTCATGGGCTGGCTCGGCGTCTCGCAGGTGGCCGCGCATCAGGTCGCGCTCAATCTGGCATCTCTGTCGTTCATGGTGCCGATGGGCATAGGCTCGGCAGCGGCAGTGATGGTCGGACACGCGGTCGGTCGTGAGGACCCGGACGGCGTGCGGCGCGCTTCGGTCGCAGCGCTTATCGTCGCCGCCGGCTTTATGTCGGTTATGGCGCTGTTATTTATTATCCTGCCGGCTCAGTTTGCGGGGCTTTATACGAACAGTGCAGAAGTCATCGCGCTGGCTGCGTTGCTACTGCCGATCGCGGGCCTGTTTCAGGTGTTCGATGGGTTGCAGGTCGTCTCGATGGGTCTGCTGCGCGGGCTCGGCGATACGCGCGTGCCGATGCTCGTGAGCGTCGTCGGATTCTGGTGCATTGGCATGCCCGTGAGTCTATGGCTCGGCTTTGCGCGCGATCTCGGTGCGCCCGGGCTGTGGTGGGGTTTCGTTGCGGCGCTCGGGATGGTTGCAATCATCTTGCTCGTGCGCCTCAAGTATCTCGAGCAGCGCGAGGTCATACGCGTGATCATCGACGAGCACGCGCATGAGGAGACTGCGGGTATGCCTTCAGGCTAGCTGCTTCTCCGCGTGGGCAGTTGCGGCCGATGCTATGATCGCGAATGCCGAAGTCGAGCCCGAACAACAACAACGTGAGTCCGTCACAGAAGCCCGCACCGAAGCCGCGCGCGTGGATACTTGCCGTGTATCTCGTGCTGTTTGCGCTCGTGATTCCCTGGTACTGGCCCGCCGCAGACGCCCGGCACGTATTCGGAATCCCGCTCTGGGCGCTCGTGACGCTCGCGGCTGTATTGCTAACCTCCGTATTCACGGCGTGGGTGTATCTAACACGGTCGGAAGGTGAGGGCGACTGATGTTCGAGCTCTTGCCATTCGGGCCGGGCGCTTGGGTTTTCGTGAGTTGCTACCTGTCTTCGTTGTTACTGATCGGTTGGGTTGGCTACAACGCGCGGCGCGAGGACACGCTAGAAGATTTTTATCTGGCTGGACGCGGGTTTGGTTTTGTCGTGCTCGTGCTGACGCTCTATGCGACGCAGTACAGCGGTAACAGTGTCTTCGGGGTCGCAGGCGCGGCTTACCGGCAGGGATTCGGCTGGCTCATCAGCGTGCATTACATGCTCGCGATCATCGTTTTCTATCGTGTGTTTGCGCCGCGACTGCATGCGCTATCTCGGCGAAGATCCTATGTAACGCCCGTGGACTATCTGCGTGATCGTTTTGGCTCGCGCGGGCTGTCGCTACTGGCGTCGATCGTCATGATCATCGCGCTGAATAACTATTTGCTCGCTCAGCTCATGACGATGGGCCGTGCATTGCAGGGTCTGGCCGGACCCTATGGTGATGTTGCCTATAACTATGGCGTCATCGCGCTCGCGCTGATCATGCTCGTCTACGGCACGCTCGGCGGCATCCGCGCGATCGCCTGGACCGACGTCATCCAGGGCGCCGTGCTAATGGTCGGCTTCCTCGTGCTGCTCGTCATGCTCGTCGGGGAGTTCGGGCCGTTGTCAGCCGCAACCGAACGCGTGCTCGCCTCGCCGGACGCGGCAAAGATTGCGCGGCCGAGCGGGGCGATGCTGCGCGAGTGGGCTAGCTACATTTTGATCGTCGGCATGGGCGGCGCGCTCTATCCGCACGCGATCCAGCGAATCTATGCGTCGAAATCGCAGCGCACGTTGAACCACAGTCTCGCCGTCATGGCGTTTCTGCCGTTCATCACAGCGCTCATCGCCGTGATTGCAGGCATCTACGGGCTTGCGTACGTCGCGGGTCTCGAGGGGGCTGGCACGGATCAGGTGCTCGCGAGTCTGTTGCGTGTTATTCAGGCGAACTCGACGATCGGTTATGGGATCGTCGTGTTGATCTTCAGTGCGGTGCTGGCCGCGCTGATGTCGACGGCGGACTCGGCGATGCTGGCGATCTCCTCGATGTTCACGAAGGACATCTACGGCGTACACATCCGGCCCGATGCGAGCGAGTCCGACATGACGCGCGTCGGCAAGCGCTGCTCGTGGATCGTAGTTGGCGCACTCGCGGCGTTCGCGATCGTGCTCAAGGAACAAGCCTCGCTCATAGGGCTCTTGGACCGTAAGTTCGATTTGCTCGTGCAGCTTGCACCAGCCTTCATGCTCGGGATTCACTGGCTCAGGCTCGACGGTGGTCCCGTGCTGCTCGGGCTCATTGCGGGGCTGGCCATCTCTCTGCTGCTCGCGTTCGGTCCGTTCGATTTCGTGGTTGCCGGGAAGATCTGGGGCATTCATCCCGGGTTGTACGGACTCGCCGTGAATGCGAGCATCGCGGTGTTCGGGTCGCTCCGAATTCACCGCGCCGTCGCATCCACCGCCTAGGCTATCGACACGCGAGCCATGCTGACGCTGCTGGACTTTTCGCACGTCGTTCGAGGAACGTAAGAATGAAGTTGAGAGCACACGCGCAAGCACGCGGCACTGTTTGTTTCACTGGTGGCCTCGGTGCCGCGATCGCACTGGGTCTGGCTGGGGCCGGTCCGGTGGCTGCGCAGAGCGCTGCGAGCATTGCCTTGCAGGAATGTGCATCGTTCCAGGGTCTCGGCGTTTCACCTGCAACGATCGGCTTGCCGACGCAAGGCGCCACTGTGCTGGTCGCCGAACGCCTAGCGGCTCAGCCGCGCACGGTGGCCGAGAACGGCGAGATCATCCTGCCGTTGCCTGCGTACTGTCGGCTCGCTGGAGAGATGGCTTCG
>JAOTTJ010000080.1 GCA_029864465.1 Gammaproteobacteria bacterium
GAATTGGACATTCAGGCGCTTGCCGGCCGTTGCGAACTCCCAGAGCCTGGCGAAAGCGTGGCTGCGCAACCGCGGATCGACTAAAGTAGAGGCCGGCCGGCGCTGTGCGCCGCGCCCCAGGGATACCAAGCGAGAGTTTCACGCTTAGGGACAAGCGATGACCGATACGAGGATCATCAAGAAATACCCGAATCGGCGGCTGTACGACACCAAGGATAGCCGCTACATCACGCTTAGCGACATCTGCCGGCTCGTTATGGATCGTGAAGGGTTCGAGGTTGTCGACCAGAAGTCCGGTGATAACCTGACTTGCGGAATCCTTCTACAGGTCATGGCCGAGCAGGTAAACAGCGGGCAGACCGTCGTGAGCAGGGACATGCTCACCCAATTGATCCGCGTCTACTGCGGCGGCCTGCCAGAGGGCCTGCGGGCTTATCTCCAGGAGAGCCTCTCGCTGTTTCTGATGCAGCATCAGAAGATCGACGAGCTGCTCGGCGGGAGTGACGGTACGGATCCTGTCAGCGCCCTGGCGGACCTGGCTCAGCAGAACCTCACCCGGTGGATCGAGCTCAACAAGGAGCTGCTCAGGGCTGCGCAGGAGGGCAATCTCGCCGGGGACGATAACCAATCCGAACCGCTTAAGACGCTCCAAGCCTGAAGTATTTTCATGGTATTTCTGAGAAGTCCATGATTGACAACGGTTAGGGCTTTACGCTATGTTGCACTGCAGCAGAGTGTTACTCCCCCAACGCTTTGCGCCGGTCATTGCGACCGGTCCACTCTAAGGCCCCCAGGGCTTCGTGCCCCGGGGGCTTTTTTTTGTCCGCAGCGAGCCGGCCGGCCCTAGGCTGCCTCGACGTCGCGCATACTTAGGCGCACCCGACCCTGGCGGTCGATCTCCAAAACCTTAACCCGGACGACATCGCCTTCGGCGAGCTTGTCGCTGACTCGCTCGACGCGCTCCTCTGAGATCTGTGAGATATGCACGAGACCGTCCTTGCCGGGCAGAATCGACACGAATGCTCCGAAGTCCATGAGTCTGACAACCTTACCCTCATAGATTCGGCCGACTTCCACGTCGGCAGTTATGGCCTCAATGCGCCTCAGAGCGTCTCTCCCCGACTCTCCATCGACGGATGCAATGCGGACCGTACCATCGTTGTCGATATCGATTGTCGCGCCGGTCTCTTCGGTCAGCCCGCGTATCACGGCGCCACCCTTGCCGATCACCTCTCTGATCTTCTCTGGATCGATCTTTATCGTGATGATGCTTGGCGCCCACTCGGACATCTTCTCGCGTGGCGTCGACAGAACTTTGGCCATCTCGCCGAGAATGTGTAACCGCCCGTCGCGAGCCTGCGCGAGCGCCACTTCCATGATCTCCTTCGTGATGCCGTCGATCTTGATGTCCATCTGCAGCGCGGTAATGCCGTCGTTCGTACCGGCAACCTTGAAGTCCATATCGCCCAAGTGATCCTCGTCTCCGAGGATGTCCGTCAGGACGACATGACGGTCACCTTCCTTGATGAGGCCCATCGCAACACCGGCGACCGGGGCCTTGATCGGCACACCAGCATCCATGAGCGACAAGCTCGTGCCGCAGACACTGGCCATCGAGCTCGAACCGTTAGATTCGGTGATTTCCGAAACGACCCGCACCACGTACGGGAACGTGTCCATATTCGGGAGCACCGCTTCCATGCCGCGACGCGCCAAACGACCGTGACCAATCTCACGCCGCTTGGGGCCACTCATGAAGCCTGTCTCGCCGACACAATATGGCGGAAAGTTGTAATGCAGCATGAACGGATCTTTACGTTCGCCCTCGATGGCATCGATGATCTGTGCATCACGTCCAGTACCCAGCGTGGTCACGACGATCGCCTGGGTTTCGCCACGCGTAAACAGCGCGGAGCCGTGAGCTCGCGGTAACACGCCCGCCTCAACGCTGATCGGCCGTACGGTCTTGGTATCCCGACCATCGATGCGCGCACCACCCGACAGCACGCGCTCGCGAACGATATTCTTCTCGAGAGCTGAGAATGCCCCACCCACGGCCTCGGCTGAACGTTCTGCCGACTCCTCGTCGGAGAGCGATTCGACGACGTCGGCGCGAATCTCAGCCAAGGCGGCGTAGCGGCTCTGCTTTTCGGCGATCGCATACGCAGCGATCACGCGCTCACTCGCAGCCGCCTCGACAGCTGCGGCGAGCGCCTCGTCTTTCTCCGGCGCCTTCCAATCGACGGCCGGCTTGCCGCACTCGGCAGCCAGCTCGTTAATGACAGAGATGACAACCTGCATCTGCTCGTGGCCGAACACGACTGCACCGAGCATGACTTCCTCCGAGAGGATTTGCGCTTCAGACTCGACCATGAGCACCGCGTTCTGGGTGCCGGCGACGATTAGATCGAGTTGCGAGGAGGTGCGCTCGATCGCCGTGGGATTGAGAAGATATTGGCCGTCGCGATAGCCGACTCGCGCACCGGCGATCGGCCCGAGAAACGGCAAGCCGGACAGAGCCAGTGCGGCCGAGGCGCCGATCATGGCCGGAATATCGGGGTCGATCTGCGGATCCAACGACATGACAGTCGCGATCACCTGAACTTCGTTCCTGTAGCCCTTCGGGAACAGCGGCCGGATCGGTCTGTCGATCAGTCGGGACGTCAATGTCTCCTTCTCGCTCGGTCGGCCCTCACGCTTGAAGAAGCCGCCCGGAATCTTTCCGGCTGCGTAGGTCTTCTCCTGATAGTTGACGGTCAGTGGAAAAAACGGCCGGCCCTGGCCTTGGCCTTTCTCGCCTACCGCTGTCACCAACACAGCCGTATCGCCCATACTGACCATGACGGCCCCATCTGCCTGCCTGGCGATCGCGCCGGTTTCCAACGTGACTTCCTGGCTGCCGTACATAAAACTCTTGATTACTTTCACTTTCCCATTCCTACAGTATTAACGTTCGACTCGGCCCGCCCCGGGCTAAGTTACGTGTTATCAGATTGATGCCTAAAACGACTCAGAGCCGGCAAGCCGGCTCTGAAAGAGAAAACGGTGAGACTCAACGCCGAAGCCCGAGCCGGCTGATGAGTTCTTGATAGCGACCCTGATCGGTCTGTTTGAGGTAATCCAGAAGCTTGCGCCGCTGATTAACCATCTTCAGCAACCCTCGACGGGAATGATGGTCCTTCTTGTGCCCGGAAAAATGCTCGGACAGCTGTTTGATCCTGGCAGACAGCAACGCCACCTGCACCTCGGGTGAGCCCGTATCTGTCGGGCCGCGGCGGTAATCCGCCACGATTTCGGATTTCTGTTCCGACCTCAGTGTCATTCGTCCATTCCTCAGAACCGCTCCATGCGGCCCGTTCCTATTTCGACCTACTCAGGAAGCCGCGTATTCTACCCTCTTAGCCCGTTTAGCTCCAAGAGCTGAGGGCTGGAAAAATCCGCTTCGGGACGAGCCTGCGATGCGGCAGAATCTCGCCAATTCCGAAGAAGCGCTGCCCGGGGACGTACAGCAATACCTTGCTCTCCGGCCAACCTGGCTCAGCCGGCACGGTCTGCCCCTGCACGAGTCGCTTGGCGTTCTCCGGCGCCACGACGAGCCGAGGCCAGTCAGCCAGGGCGCTGTCCATGGGGAGCAGCAATGCGTCGATCTGCTCGGGGCCCGCCTCAGCAGCTGCCTCCACGACCGCGAGCGTCGTCATCTCCTGACCCTCGAATGGAGCTACTGCGAGCCTGCGCAGATCCGTAACGTGACCGAGCGTGCCGAGCGCCTTGGCAAGATCTTCCACGAGAGTCCGAATGTACGTGCCCTTCGAGCAGCGCACGCGCAGCTCGAGCGTAGGCGAATCGTAGCTCAACAGCTCGAGCGAATGGATTTCGATGGTGCGCGGTGGACGATCGATCTCGATACCTTTCCGGGCGAGCGCATAGAGGCGCTGGCCCTCGTGCTTGAGAGCCGAGTACATCGGCGGCACCTGCTCGATGGTCCCGACGAACCGATCGATGGCGGCCAGGACGGCTTGCTCAGACAATGCCGGCACGGGCGCTTGCTCGATAACGTTTCCGTCCGCGTCACCGGTAGCGGTCGCCGTGCCAAGCGTCGCTCTAACCTCATAGCACTTGTTGGCCGCTAACATGAAGCCCGAAAGTTTGGTCGCCTCACCGAAGCAAATCGGCAGCATCCCAGTCGCCAACGGATCGAGGCTGCCGCTGTGGCCAGCCTTATTGGCATTACACAATCGCTTGACACGCTGCAGCGCCTGATTGGAGGTCAAGCCGCGCGGCTTATCGAGCAGCACGATGCCGTGAATGTCCCTGCGTTTGCGCTTTTGCTCGGCCATGACTGAGACTACGGCTCCTGGGACGTCTCGTCGTCCTCGACGTTCTGCTCGTGCGCAACCACCTCATCGATGAGATGCGTCAGCGCAAATCCACGGCGTGGGCCCAAATCCTGAACAAACGACAGCTCGGGAACGCGCCGTAACCGCACGGCGCGGCCCAGGCGAGAGCGAAAGAATCCGGATGCTCGCTCGAGCGCTGTCGCGATCGGCTCGGGATCGTCGTCAGGGTCAAGCGTGTTGAAAAAGAGCCGCGCGACGCTGAGATCACCGCTGAGCTCGACTGCACTGATGCGAACGCCTGCTAAGCGTGGGTCATTGATTTCCTGTGCCAACAACTCATTAGCTACGCGTTGCAGCTCGGCAGCAACGCGCAGCTTCCTGGGATATTCTCGCGACATCGTTATTCGAGCGTACGCGCGACCTCGGTTCGCTCGTAACATTCGATCTGATCGCCGGCTTTGACGTCATTGTAATTCTTTACGCCAATACCGCACTCCGTGCCGGCCCGGACCTCGTTCACGTCATCCTTGAAGCGTCGCAACGACTCGAGCTCGCCTTCATAGATGACGACGTTGTCACGCAGCACGCGAATCGGCAGGGCGCGGCGGACGAAACCGTCGATAACCATGCAGCCGGCGATGTTGCCCAATTTCGGAGATCTGAAGACTTCACGCACCTCAGCCAGGCCAACGATCTGCTCCCTGATCTCGGGCTTGAGTAGACCGCTGACGGCCGCCTTCACATCATCGATGACCTCATAGATGATGCTGTAGTAGCGAACGTCGACGCCTGTCTCCTTGATCGTATCCCGCGCGGCCGCATCGGCGCGCACGTTGAACCCGATTACGATGGCGCGTGAGGCGGCCGCGAGTTGCACGTCCGACTCTGTAATTCCACCGACTCCGTGCGTAATGACCTTCACCTTTACCTCATCGCTCGACAACGCCTCGAGCGAGTCTCTGAGCGCCTCGGCACTACCCTGCACATCGGCCTTCACCATGAGCTGAACGCTTTCGGCCTGCCCCTCGGAAAGCTGACTGAACACATCGTCGAGCTTGGCCGCCTGTTGCTGGGCAAGCTTGATATCGCGCACCTTGCCTTGACGGAACTCGGCGACCTCGCGGGCTCTTCGCTCATCGGCGACGACGAGCATATCGTCGCCGGCCAGAGGTATGCCGGACAAACCGAGCACAACTGCCGGTATCGAAGGCCCTGCCTCCTGGAGCGGCGCACCCGCCTCGTCAAACATGGCCCGAATACGACCGTATTCCTGGCCGGCCAACAACGTGTCGCCCACCGCCAAGCGGCCTGCGCTCACGAGCACGGTCGCAACGGCACCGCGGCCGCGCTCGAGGCTGGCTTCGAGCACGACACCCGTCGCCGGCCCCGTGTCCGCAGCCTTGAGATCCTGAACTTCTGCCTGTAGCAAGATTGCGTCGAGCAGCGCATCGACGCCCTCGCCGGTCTTCGCAGAGATGTCGACGAATAGGTTCTCGCCGCCCCACTCCTCGGGTATCACGTCATGCTTGGTCAGCTCATTACGCACGCGGTCCGGATCTGCGTCCTCGCGGTCGATCTTGTTCACGGCGACGACGAGTGGCACACCGGCCGCCTTAGCGTGATTGATTGCCTCGATCGTCTGCGGCATGACGCCGTCGTCGGCTGCGACGATCAATATGACGATGTCCGTGACCTGGGCACCGCGGGCACGCATGGCGGTAAACGCTGCGTGACCTGGCGTATCGAGGAACGTCACCGCGCCTTTCGGCGTCGTGACATGGTAGGCGCCGATGTGCTGGGTAATGCCACCGGCTTCGCCTGAAGCGACGCGGCTGCGGCGAATGTAATCGAGCAACGACGTCTTGCCATGATCAACGTGCCCCATGACCGTGACGACGGGCGGTCGCGAGACCTCCTCAGTGTCGGCAGAAGCCTCTTCGACCGACTCCAGAAGCTGGTCCTCGAGCGCTGTCTCCTTTAGCGCCTTGGCGGTATGGCCCATCTCTTCGACGACGAGCAACGCCGTATCTTGATCGATAACTTGATTGATCGTGACCATCATGCCCATCTTCATGAGGGCCTTGATGACCTCGCTGGATTTGATCGCCATGCGTTGGGCGAGATCGCCGACCGTGATGGTCTCGGGGACCTCGACTTCGCGTATGACCGGCGCCGTCGGCCGCTCGAAGCCGTGTTGGCTGTCGACGGAGACATGCACAGGCCGGCGGCGGACACGCCTTTTCTTGCGGCGCGCGCTCGCTCCCTCCGCGACGTGCAAGGTATGGTCACCCTTGCCGCCTGGAGCCGGCCGAACGTCAGCCTTCGAACGCTCCTTCGCGACTCTCTCCTGCGCGATACGTGCCTTCTCCGCTTCCTCGGCTCGCTGGCGTGCCTCCTCTGCCGCGCGCCGCGCTTCCTCATCCGCTTCGCGGCGCTGAGCTTCTTGCTCGGCACGCTCCTGCTCTGCCGCCGCATCCTTCTCTGCAGCGGCTTGCCGGCGTTTCTCTTCCTCAGCCTGTTTCTCTTCTTCCTGCCGGCGCAGAACGGACTCGCGGTCTTCTTCTTCCTCGCGACGCTTCGCGTCGAGCTCCTCTTGTTGCTTACGCGCCTGCTCCTCGAGCACATCGCGTTTAACGTACGTGCGCTTGCGCCGCACTTCGACCGAGACGGTTCGCGCACGGCCCTGGCCGCTCGAGAGTCTGAGCTCGCTCTGGGACTTTCGCTTCAGCGTAATCTTGCGCGGCGCCGCTGCGCCTGGATCTTTACGGCCGTGCGAACGCCGCAGATGCGTGAGCAACTCGAGCTTCGCATCCTCGCTGATCGTATCTTCAGCGCCCGAGACTTTGATCCCCGCTTCATCGAGCTGGGTAATAAGACGCTCGACGGGGACCTTTAGGACCTGCGCGAACTCTGTGACCGTTACATCCGCCATTGCGTTCTCCGCTCTAGCCTTCCTGCTGCTCACCCTCGAACCAATGTGCCCGCGCCGCCATGATCAATCCTGCGGCCCGTTCCGGTTCGAGCATCTCGATCTCCTCGAGGTCGTCGACTGCCTGCTCCGCGAGATCCTCGCGCGTGACAATACCTCGGCTGGCGAGCTCGAATGCGAGCTCCTTGTCCATGCCTTCGAGGGTAAGTAAATCCTCAGCAGGCTCTGCCTGGTCGATGACCTCCTCGGTCACGATGGCCTGCGTAATGAGCACATCCCGTGCACGAGCCCGAAGCTCGCTGACGATCTCCTCATTGAACTCCTCGATGCCCAACAGCTCTCCAGCCGGAACGTAGGCAACCTCTTCGAGAGAGGAAAAACCTTCCTGGACAAGGATCGTCGCGACGTCCTCGTCGACGTCCAGGTCCTTCATCAGCTTTTCCACGAGCTCGCGTGCTTCCTGCTCACTCTTCTCCTCGGCATCCGTCTCGGTCATCACGTTGAGCTCCCAGCCGGATAGCTCACTTGCGAGGCGAATGTTCTGCCCACCCCGCCCGATCGCTTGCGAAAGCTTGTCCTCCTCGACGGCGATATCCATGCTGTGTGCCTCCTCGTCCATGACGATCGAAAGCACTTCCGCAGGTGACATCGCATTGATGACGAACTGCGCGGGATTCTCATCATGCAAAATGATATCGACGCGCTCGCCGGCTAGCTCGTTGGAGACGGCTTGCACGCGCGAGCCGCGCATTCCGACGCATGCTCCGACCGGGTCGATGCGCGCATCGTTACTCTTCACGGCGATCTTCGCTCGCAACCCGGGGTCACGTGCCGCGCCGAGTATCTCGATGAGGCCTTGGCCGACCTCGGGCACCTCGAGCTGAAATAGGTTGACCAGAAAGTCCGGCGAAGTTCGCGTCAAGAAGAGCTGCGGTCCGCGCGGCTCGGCACGAACCTCTCGCAGAATACCTTTGACGCGGTCCTGGGGCTTGATCGGCTCCCGCGGTATCAGATCTTCCCGAGATATGAAGCCTTCCGCGTTACCACCGAGATCGACGTACGCTCCGTTGCGATCGACACGCTTGACGATTCCGCCGATCAGCTCACCTTCGCGGCCCTCGAACTCCTCGATCACCTGCTTGCGTTCGGCCTCACGGACCTTCTGCACGATAACTTGCTTGGCCGTCTGCGCAGCGATACGCCCGAACTCGACGGACTCCATCGGGACTTCGACGTACTCCCCTGGTTGCGCCTCGGGGTTGATGTCGAGCGCGTCCTCTAGCCTGAGCTCGTGAGCCGGTTCCTCGAGCTCAGTCGAGTCGTCAGCGAATACCATCCAACGTCGAAACGTATCGTACTCACCGGTCTCGCGGTCGATCGCGACGCGAACATCGATGTCGTCGCCATGCCGTCTCTTCGTCGCCGAGGCAAGCGCCGCCTCGATCGCCTCGAAGATCACGTCCTTCTCGACACCTTTCTCGTTCGAGACAGCGTCAACGACCATCAAGATTTCTTTGCTCATATTCCTTAGCTACTCACAGCCAAACTCAAAACTCGGGCACGAGATGTGCGGTTGCAATGTCTGCCAACGCCAACCGCCATGTTTGCCCGTCCACCTCGATCATGATCTCCGCTTCTTCGACACCGCAGAGCCTGCCCTTGAAATTTCGTCTTCCCTCGCGCGCCACCGCCAATCGGATCTTCGCCTCATGCCCGGCGAAGCGCTCAAAGTGCTCCGCTGTGCGCAACGGGCGATCGAGGCCCGGCGAGGACACCTCCAACGTGTAGCTCCCCGGCAACGGTTCCTCGACGTCGAGAAACGCGCTGAGTTGGCGGCTGACACGCTCGCAGTCGTCAATATCGATGCCGTCGTCCTGGTCGATAAAAACCCGCAGCAGCCCGTTGCCGCCAATGCGCGCCTCGAGATCGACGAGTTCGTAACCCAGAGCCTGAACGGGCGGTTCCAACAACGCCAACAATGTTTCCTTTCGTACAGTCTGCACGCGACAGAATCCAGAGCCGGCGGGAACAAAAAATGGGCCCAAGGCCCATTCTCGCAATCCCTCCTCCTCTCTACTCGACCCGTCATCGACGGGTGGGGCGAATACAAAAAAGCCCCACACGGGGGCCCTTAAACTCAACTCAACCCTTAAAAGCCACCGGCAACCAACTGATAACTAACATAATTGGTCGATACCGACGTCGGCATTTCAGCCGCAACCGGGGCGCATTCTAACGAAATTTTGACCGATGCGATAGCCGGACAGCATCCGCCCGGGGTCGCCGAACCAGCTAGGGTGCCGGCTCAGCCGGATCCATCGCGTACTGAATCGACTCCAAGAAGTTAACGAGACGGTCGATCATGATGCGCGCCTCTTCCTCGGCGACTATATCCGCACCCTCCTCGACCCAAAACTCGTAGCCCCAGACGGGCATATACCTCGTGCCGTGCGCGATCACCATGGATCGTCCGTCGATGACCTCCCGTATCTCGGCCGCCGGGAATGTGTTCCCCCGCCGCTGGTAGAGGCGAGTCAAATCAGGAACGAGCACGGCCAGGGAACTCGCCACGGGTCCGTTACCGCGGCCTTCCGCGCCGTGGCACGCCGCGCAGAACCGCTGAAACAACTCCTCGCCGCTGTATGAGGCAAACCACCTGCGCAAACGCGGCTGGTACCACGAGATTCAATCCGATAAGCACGGACCCCAATACAATATTTCTCATCGCAGTTTCTTCGCTCCCACAAGACATTGGTTAGAGCATCACAGGCGTCGCACAAAGCGCCTATACGTAATGGCCGAACATCGCTAGAGGCTAGTGTCGGGCAAGGCGAATGCGACGAGCGCATCACCTTCTTCCGTGAACGTCCGGCGGTTGCCGCCAGCGGCTATGACGACGTACTGCTTGCCCTCGGCCATGTAGCTCATCGGCACCGCCATCCCCGCATACGGCAATCGCGCGCTCCAGACCTCCTCGCCCGTTCGTATGTCCAAGGCCCTCATCCGCTTGTCCATCGAGCCTGCCATGAAGACGAGACCACCAGCCGTCGTGATCGGGCCACCGATGATCGACGTGCCCCACTCGAGAAATCGTGGGAATGTAATGCCGTAACGGCGAACCTTACCCCAAGGGATCTGCCACTGAATCTCGCCCGAGTCCATATCGATGGCCGTTAGCGTTCCCCACGGCGGCGGTGTGCACGGAACTCCAAGCGGCGACATGAAGTTCTCGCGCGCCGAGTAGTACGGCGTCCCGGGCATGGGGTCCCCTATGCCGGACCGGAAGCTGCTGCCCGGAACCGTGCCATCAGGCTCCGGCATCGGTGTGAGTTCGCCGCCCGGATTCGGAACCAGATGATGGACGGTGGCAATCGTCAGCGACTTGATGATTACCTGATTCGTCACGGGATCGAATGCCGCACCACCCCAATTACCGCCGCCCGAGTGCCCAGGAAAATGCAACGTGCCTTGAACGCTCTGCGGCGTAAACTCACCCTCGTATCGAAGCTCGTCGAACCGTCGCCGACACCAGGCCCGATCGATCGGCGTAAGGCCGTAAAGATCGTCGCGCGACAACTGCGTGAGCGTGAAAGGCTCCGGACCCGTCGGGAACGGCTGCGTGGCTGAGGTTTGCTCACCTGGAATGTCGGACTGCGGAACGGGCCGTTCCTCGATCGGCCAAACCGGCTCGCCGGTTTCAACGTCGAATACGAAAAGATATCCGGCCTTCGTCTGCTGAATCGCAACGTCTCGCTCTTGCCCATCCTTGCGGATTGTCGCGATGAGCGGATGCCCTGGCAGATCGAAGTCGAAGATGTCGTGATGAACGGTCTGAAAATGCCAGACGACCTCGCCGGTAGCCGCATCGAGCGC
>JAOTTJ010000417.1 GCA_029864465.1 Gammaproteobacteria bacterium
CCGTCCTTGTCTTGCTGCTGCTCGCAGCTGCCAACAAGCACAAGCTCACGCCGGGCGTCGCAGCGGGTGAGGGCACGGCGATGCTTGCTCTGCGCCGATCGATCTCTGCGGAGCTCGCCCTGATGGTCCTGATCCTCGCCGCTACGGCAGCCATGACGACGCTGTACTCGCCAGGTTGAGCCCGGCCCGTGCACGCGAATCTCACGATCAGTATCATGGTCCGGCGCAGATGCGCCTGAGCATAGGTCTAGGAGTATGCCGTGAGCAAAGAAACGAAAAACAACGATAACGTGGATGACCCTATCGACGAGGTCGCACAGATATCACGGCGGCGAATGCTGCAAGGTGCCGGTGGTTCGATTGCGGCCGCGGCACTGTTGCCGGCTTCGCGATCGGTGGCGCAGCCGCGCGGTCCGCGCCTGCCGCGCGGGGCCGATGTCACGGGACGACTCGCGACTTACATGGCCGGAGCGCGCGACATGGCCTTGCCGGCCAATGTTGCGCTGGCCGCGAAGCACCGGACCCTGGATACCATTGGCGCTATCGTATCCGGGGCAAAGCTCATCCCGGGTGAGGTCGCGATCGGCTACGTGCGTGCGCAGGGCGGTACGCCCGAGGCGAGCGTTGCGACGACGGATATCATGACGACTGCCGTCAACGCGGCGCTCGCCAACGCGATGTTCGGGCATGCCGATGAGACCGACGACTTCCATCCCTTTACCAAAGCCCACCCGGGTTGCTCCGTTGTGCCGGCCGCATTGGCGATGGGCGAGAAGGAAGGCAGCTCCGGTCTGGAGGTGTTGCGCGCGATTACGCTCGGCTACGACTGCTGTTGCCGAATCCTCATGGCGCTTGGCCCTGCACACGTGCGTGCGACCGGCCGCGCCGCCGAGGGTTTCAGCGCGACCTTCGGTGCGGCAGCTGCCGCGGCTTCATTGGCGCAGTTCGATGAGACGCAGATGCGCTATGCGATCTCCTACGCCGTGCAGCAGACGTCGGGCGTCTGGAGCTGGGTCCGCGACGTCGAGCACATCGAAAAAGCTTTTGATTTCAGCGGTATGGGTGCGCGCAACGGCGTTGCCGGCGCAACGATGATCCAAGCCGGTTTCACGGGCGTGCTCGACGCGCTCGACGGCGAGCGCAACTTCATCGACGCACAGTCGATCGAGCCTGCGCCTGAAGAGATGGTCGCCGATCTCGGCAGCCGCTTCTATGTCGAGGAGACCGCGATCAAGACGTTCCCGGTCGGCTACCCGATCCAGTCGCCGTTAGCGGCGTTTTTCACGCTGCGCGAGCAGCACGGCTTAACCGCCGGTAACGTCGAGCACATGCTGTTGCGGCTCCCGGCCGACGGTGCGCGCATCGTCAACGATCGTGCAATGCCCGACGTCAATGTGCAGCACATCATGGCCGTGGCTCTTGTTGATGGCTTCATCGATTTCGAGAACAGCCACTCCTTCGAGCGGATGACGGACCCCGAAGTGCTAGCGGTCAAAGAACGCATTGAGCTTGTCGCCGATGAAGAGCTCGCTGTTGTCGAGGCGCCGCGTAGCGGCTTCGTCGAGGTCACGCTCAGCAACGGGCGGCGCGAGAATCTATTCGTGAGCCATGCGCCGGGTACGCCCGAGAATCCGCTCGACACGGCCGGCGTCAACGCGAAGGTTCGCAGCCTGTTCGAGCCCGTGCTCGGCGCGCAACGCAGCGCGGCTCTGATCGAGCGCGTCAACGCACTGGAGGACGTAGCCGACATCCGCGAACTGCGGCCGCTCTGGAATGCCTAGCACGGGTCCGGAGTCGATCCCGAGTACGCGATGATCCCGGCTGCGAGCGCGCTTGAGCGGGGAAGGGGCGCGGCTTAAGCTGTCCGAAAACGGATGACGGGCTCTCGTTCGACCCGTCAGTGGAATAACAACAGGGGGATGACATGAGAGCTTACGCAAGATCTATTGCGGCGTGCATTCTGGCCGCGTCCGGAGTTCTGTCTTTGGGCGTGGCCTGCGCTGCCGACCTCGTCATCCTCGCGAGCCAAGGTGCGGCACCGGGAGTGAGGGCGCTAGCCGCCGAGTTCGAGCACGCGAGCGGTCACCGGGTCACCGTAGTCCAGCCTGATGATGCGACGTTGGAGCGACGCAGCGGCGACGGGACGGCAGACCTCGTCACCGGTAACGCTGGTGTGCTCGCGGAGCTCGTCAGCGACGGCAAGGTCGTGGCCAGCACGGTCGCGCCGTTCGTGCTCGCGGGTCTGGGTGTTTCCGTCAGAGCGGGCGCGCCGCAACCGGACATCAGTACAGTCGAATCTTACGTGAGGGCTTTGCGCGCAGCCGAGTCGATCGGCTATTCCGGCGGCTGCAGCGGCACCCACGTTGCCGAGGGGATCGCCGAGCTCGGTCTCACAGAAGAGCTGGCGAGCAAGACGACACGAACTACAGGCGGTCCCGTCACGGCCTATCTCGCACGCGGCGACTTCGAGCTCGGCATTCAACAGACCAACATCATGGTCAACGTGCCCGGCAGCGACTATGTCGGCCCCGTACCTGGTGAGCTGAACAAGCCCTGCCAGACGAATGTTGGCTTGTTGGTCGCCTCGAGCGAGCCGGAAGCGGCGCGCGAGATGATTCGCTACATGCTATCGCCGCAGGCTGCACCGGTGTTGCGCGAGACGCACGTCGAGCCGTTCGCTCCTTGATCGGAACGGCCTCGTGTTCGCAAGCGCCGAGCGATTGCGGTCGGCGGACCCCGGGCACCTGGATCTTGCCGCGCAGCGC
>JAOTTJ010000416.1 GCA_029864465.1 Gammaproteobacteria bacterium
CCGTCGGCGCCTTGATCGAGCAGCCAACGGCAGTGCGTGAGCAGCGCGTCGGCGTCAGGATCGAGATGGGAGTCGAACGGCGTCAGAGCCGGAACGAGAACTCCGCTGAAGGTTTTCGCAGTCATAGCTATTTCCTGAATTTCTAGAAATCGTATAGATCGGCGGGGTTGTCGACGAGTATGCGCCGGCCTATATCCACATCGTCGGCCCACGCGAAGAACAGGTCGAGCAGCTGACCGTCGTTCGGCATCGGCGTTTTGATCATGACATGTGGCCAATCCGAGCCCCAGAGCAAACGTTCTGGCGCCGTACGAATCAGTGCCTGGGCGAATGGTTGCACGGCCGCGTACGGCAGGGCCTCGCGCGTCAGACGGTATGGTCCCGTGAGCTTGACCCAGCACCGGCCGGCTTCGAGCAAACGCAGCAGTGCCTGAAAGCCCGGATCGGCAGTCCCGGCCCCGGGCCGCAGATAGCCCAGATGCCCGAATACGACATCGACCGGTAGGTCGGCAAGCTGTGTGTCGAGCTGCGGGTGGTCATCCGCGTGCAGCAGCAGCTCGATATGCCAGCCAAGCGGCGCGACTCGTTCGGCGAGCGCACGAATATCGTCTACGGGCAGCGTGGCGTGCTTGTCGGCCGTGTCGACGAGATTGAGCCGCACGCCGCGCACACCGGCCTCGTGCAGCTCGTTGAGTGTCTGCTCATTTACGTCATCAGCAACGACGGCAACACCGCGGCAGGGCAATGGGCTCGCATGCATCGCATCGAGCATCGCGGAGTTGTCCGTACCGTAGATGCTTGGCTGCACGAACACAACGCGGCCGATGCCGAGCTTGTCGGTCAGCTCGAGATAGCTCGGTAGCAGCGCATCTGGCGGCGTGTAGATACGTTCTCGTGAATACGTGAAACGCGATTCGGGTCCGCAAATGTGCATATGCGTGTCGCACGCGAGATCTGGTACGGCGTGTCCAGGCGATTGCGGGCGCGGGTCGGGCGCTGCGCACAACGGCGCGCTGTCGGATGCAGGCATGGTAGGTCCCGTAAGGTCTCTCTAGAAGCTGCCGTGGACTACCCTGCCGCTGGAGGGCGCCCGCCGCATTAATTGTTTTCGCAGCGACCCTTCTTATGCCAGAGCCTCAAGCGGCGTCAAGTCGCAGTGACTGTCAGTGCTATACTCGCGCCCCCATTTGGACCATGAGCAGGAGACCTGCTTTGTCGGTTACTCATACACTGGCCGAATTCGTCGCAGATGCCGAAGACGGCGCGCTGCCGGATTGGACGATCCACGAAGCCAAGCGCACGCTGTTGAATCTGCTCGCCATTTCTTTGTCCGCCTCGCGATCCGACGATGCAAAGATAATCATCGATTGGGCGAGGCACGAAGGTTGCCACGAGCGCGCATCGATCGTCGGCTCAGATCTTCGGACCTCGCAGAGCACGGCGGCACTGGTCAACGGCTACCTGTGTCACTTGCAAGACTATGACGATACGCATTTCCCGACCGTGCTTCACCCGACGGCACCGGTCTGGCCTGCCGTACTCGCGGCGGCTGAGGAAGCCGGCGCGAACGGGCTCGCCACGTTGGCGGCCTTCGTCCTCGGTGCGGAAACAGCCTGTCGCGTTGCGATCTCGGTGCACCCATGGCATTACGACGCCGGCTGGCACATCACGGGCACGGCCGGCGTGTTCGGCGCGGCCGCAGGCGCTGGACGCGTGCTCGGACTCGAGCCTCGAGAGCTCGTTGCCGCACTCGGTGCAGCGGGTACGCGTGCCTCGGGTGTGCGTGAGGTGTTCGGCTCGCACGGCAAGCCGCTGCACGCCGGTCAGGCCGCTTCGAGCGGTGTGCAGGCGGCCAGCTGGGCGCGTGCCGGGTTCACGGCCTCCGACGATATCATCGGTGGGCGGCGTGGCTTCTGGGCTGTTCTATCGCCCGCAGGGCATTCTGAGGAAGCGTTGCTCTACGATCTCGGTGAGCGTTGGGAGCTTCGCATGAACGGTCTGAAGCCGTACGCGAACGGTGTCGTCTCGCATCCGTTGCAGGATGCCGTGATCGAGCTGCGTAATGCGCACGAGCTTACGGCCGATCAGGTTGCCTCGATCGAGGCACGCGTGCACCCCCTCGTGCCCGAGCTCATGGGCAAGACCGACCCGCGCGTCGGCCTCGAAGGCAAGTTTTCGTTCCGGCACTGCGCTGCCGCGGCGCTCGTCGATGGCGCCGGGCACGATGCGCAATTTACCGACGAGAAGGTCAAGGATCCCGTCATCGCCGCCGTCCGCAAAAAAGTCTTGGCGACCGTCGACGAGTCGGTTCGCGAGGACGAGGTCTACGTGACGATCAAACTCACCGACGGAACGCAGCACGACATCCATGTCGAGCATGCCACCGGCTCGCCCGAGAATCCGATGTCGGATATCGTGCTGCGAGCCAAGTACGACGCGCTCGCGCGCGAGGTCTTGACGGCCGAGCGAGCCGACGAGCTCTGGCATGCCGTATGGACGCTCGATGAGGCACCCGACGTCGCTGCGGTCACCGAGCTCATGCAGCTTCCGCGCAAATAGCCGCCACCGTCTTTGCGCGGGCCGTTAGAACCGCAAGGTTGAGTTTCTATCGGCGGCCTCGAGAGGAGGGCACGTGTGCAATCCCTCGAGTAAGCGTCTCTTCCGTCCGCGAGGCAGAGGCATTGCACACGGGATCTCGCGCTGCGTTGACGCTCCGAGCTTTCCTCCCACGCGCGGCTGCGTTCAGCGCTTTCGTTCGGCCTCGA
>JAOTTJ010000081.1 GCA_029864465.1 Gammaproteobacteria bacterium
CGCAAACATCAGCACGGTGAACAGCGCCGCGGCGCTGCCGCTCAGGCGCTTGAAGTAGCCCATATAGACCGCATTTCCCGCCGGGTTGACCAAGCCTACGCTGCCGATTCCCAGCATGAGGAGCGGCACGACAACCCAGATCGTCGCCCACCCTGCCAAGACGGTAGCGAACAGTGACGCTACGGCCACCCACTGGACGGCGCAGCCTGCGCGAAACACGGCTCGTGGGTCGATCCGCGGCAGCAGCTTCATGCATATGAGGTTGGCCGCCATGAGCGCGAGGGCGCTGGCCCCGAAGAAGTACGGAAAGACGCTCGGCGAGAAGCCGAAGTATTCGATGTACAGAAACGAGGAATTCGGCAGGAACACCATGAGGACCGAGGCGGCTGTGGCCATCGCGACCGCGTACTGGGCCGGAACTCGCCGGTCGTTGACGCGGCGGTTGAGAACCTCGTAGACCTGGGTGAAGGTTGCCAGGAAAGAGATCGGCAACCGTGGACCGACTCGCGTCTCTGGAATGCGCAGCGCATACCATGCGATCAATATGAGCGCGTAGACGACGAGCCCCAGAAAAATCGCGCGCCAGCTCAAGGGCAGCAAGATCGCGCCTGCAAACGGGGCGAGCAGAGGCGCGAGTAACATGATGAGCATGACGACCGCGAACTTCTCGCCGGCTTCCGACGGGCTGTACATGTCCCGGACGGCGGCGAGGCTCACGACGCTCGCGAAGCCGCCACCCAATGCCTGTACGAGACGCAGCACGAGCACGAGGCCGATCGAATCTGCCTGGGCGATGCCGAGGCTTGCAAGCACGTATAACCCGAGTCCCCATAGACCGACGGTTTTGCGGCCGATCTGATCCGACAAGGAGCCGCCGAAAAACTGGCCGAAGCCGAATGCAATCAGATAGAGGCTGACCGTGTAGTTGACGACCTCGATACTCGTTCCGAACGTGCGCGCCATCGTCGGCAGGGCAGGTAGGTAAGCGTCGACCGTGAGCGGCCCGAGCGCCGTCAGCGCGCCCAGGAAAACGAGAAAGAAGGCGGGCATGGCGGGCCTGCCGGCGATGCTCGTGTCGACGGTCATTATCGGAGAAGTCCAGTAAGCGGCGTATCGAGTTGTGGTCGGCTCAGACGAGGCGCAACGCTATCACAATTGTCAATCGGGGAGGTTAGGGATTCGCGCGCGAACTCGCCGTGCGATCCTGGTGAGGCCAATCTGGGCTAGACTGCGAGGCGATGCCACCTCGATCGAACTTGAGACGCTGGGTATATGCGGCCGGGCTCGCGTGCTTGGCCGCAATTGCAGCGCTCGGCCAGGAGTATAGCGGGCAATCGGAGTTTCACTTCGCCCGACTGGCGTTCGGTGCGCATGGGAACGCCTATGGCACCTGGCGCTCGGAGCCATGGCTGCGGGACTGGCCCGAAGCCGACTTACATTTCACGCAGGGGCTCGGTCGGCTGACGCGTATACGCACGACCACGGATAACCGCCATGTCTCGATCGACGACGAGGCGCTGTTCGCCTATCCGATGCTCTACGCCGTCAAGGCCGGTTATATGCGACTGAGCGAGGCGCAGGCATCGCGCCTGCGGGAATTCCTGCTGCGTGGCGGTTTCCTGATCGTCGACGATTTTCACGGCCCAGAGGAATGGGCCGAATTCGCCGCGTCGATGCAGCGGGTATTTCCGGACCGGCCTATCGTCGATATCCCACCCGACGACGAAATCTTTCACGTGCTCTACGATCTCGATCAGCGTACGCAGATTCCCGGGCGTCAGGCGATTTGGCGGGGCGTGACCTGGGAGGATCCTCGCGGTAAGACGCCTTACTGGCGTGGGATCTACGACGATTACGATCGTTTACTCGTCGCGATTAATTTCAACATGGACCTCGGCGATGCATGGGAGCATGCGGACGATCCCTATTATCCGGAGCCCCTAACGGCCCTGGCTTACCGCTTCGGCGTGAATTACGTCATCTATTCGATGACGCATTGATACCGGGGTCAGCGGAAGCGGCGTTGGCCCTCCTGCCAGCCTTGGTCCCATCCCAGCTCGTAGCCGTGCTCGGCGTCGTCTTTGGGATCGCGCGGGCTCTTACGCGGCATCAGAGGACACAGTGGAATGCTCGGGTCGAAAATACTGCCGGAGGAGCGTTTGTAGCCTTCGAAATAGCCCCGGTAATAACCCTCGCAGAACTCGTCCTGCCCCGCGAGCGCCGTCAGGGGCAACAGGGCGGCTGCAGTGATGGCTAAACGTCGCAGTGGCTTGCGCACAGACATAGTGCTCTCCCTCTCGATGGTGTCCGTAATGTAGCAGGTTTTGGAACACTGCAGACGGGGTCGACGGCAGCTGCCGACTTCTTGGTGGCTCGCCAGTGCCGTATGATTGCCGCGGCATTGGCAGGCTGGTGTCGGTGCTCGAGAAAGGGAAGAGCTTATGCGAATTGCAATGATGGGGTCGGGCGGTGTCGGGGGGTATTTCGGCGGACGCCTCGCAGCAAGCGGCTGCGATGTCACCTTCATCGCGCGCGGCCGCCATCTAGAGGCGATCCGCGAGCGTGGCCTGCACATCGATAGCAGGGACATGGGCGATGCGACTATCCATCCTGCACAGGCAACCGATGACCCCGCCGAAATCGGTGAGGTCGACTACGTCATCATCGGCGTGAAACTCTGGGACACGGCGGCGGCGGGTGAGGCAATCCTGCCGATGCTCGGGCCAGAGACGACGGTTTTGTCGCTGCAGAACGGCGTCGATTGCGACGATGTGCTGGCGCCGATCATCGGCGAGCAGCGTCTAATCGGGGGTGTCGCGTTTATCGCGAGCTCCGTTGGCGCACCTGGCGTCATCAAGCATATCGGAACGATGCAGCGTGTCGTCATCGGCGAACGTTCCGGCGGGTCGTCCGCGCGGGTCGCGGCGCTGCACGCGGCGATGGCTGGTGCCGGCATCACGGCCGAGATCAGCGACGATATCGAGAGAACGATCTGGGAGAAGTTCGTCTTTCTAATCGGCTTGAGCGCAACGACGACGCTGATGCGCACGACGCTCGGTCCCATACGCGAAGATCCCGACAGGCGAGAAATTCTTCTCGAGGCCATGCGTGAGACCGTCGCCGTCGGGCGCGCCAAGGGGGTCGATCTGCCGGCCGACTATGCCGACAACCGTCTCGCCTTCGCTGACGGCTTGCCTGTCGACATGACCTCGTCGATGCACCACGATCTCGAGAATGGCAATCCGCTCGAGGTCGGCTGGCTCAGCGGTGCCGTAGCGCGGTTCGGCAAAGCATTTGGCGTGCCGACGCCTGTGAATCACACGGTTTATGCTGCACTGAAAACGCAAGCAGCACCCGGGCCGTGACGCGGCCGCAACTCACGGTTCGCGCGCTACGCACGCGGGCCGTGATCCCACCGATGCGCCGGCCGCTCGGTACGAGCGCTACACGCATGGACCGTGCGCCGTTCGTGCTCGTCGAGCTCGAGACCGAGGAGGGCATCACTGGGAGGGCGCACGCCTACTGCTACGTCGAGGGGGCGGTGCCGCTGCTGCGAGAGATGCTTGATCTTGCGGGTGAGGCGGTTTCCGGCGCGGCCGTGGATCCCCGCGCGATTCGATCGACGCTCGATGCGCGTTTCCGGCTGCTCGGCGTGCACGGCATCGTCGCTATGGGCTTATCGGCGTTGGACGTCGCTTGCTGGGATGCATTGGCGGTCGCGGCCGGTGTACCGCTCGTGCGGTTTCTCGAGGGCCGAGCGACGTCCGTGCCGGCTTACAACAGCAACGGTCTGAGTCTTGCAGCGCCCGACGTGCTCGGGGCCGAGGCGCGGGCCTTGCTCGAGCCGGGCTTCGATGCGCTCAAGATCCGCCTCGGTCGGGCTGACCCCGAACAGGACCTCGCAGCCGTGCGCGCGGTCCGCGCAGCTGTCCCCGACGGCACGGCGCTGATGGCCGACTACAACCAGGCGCTCACCGTTGCCGATGCCACCGCGCGCGGCGCGCAGCTCGAGCGGGAGGGTCTGTACTGGCTCGAGGAGCCGATCGCCGCTGACGATCTGCCCGGGTGTGCTGCGGTTGCGGCCGCGCTGATGACGCCTGTGCAGATCGGTGAGAATCTCTATGGTCCGCAAGCTGTCGCGACGGCCATCGCCCAGCAGGCCTCCGATTACCTGATGTTCGATCTCATGCGCATCGGCGGGGTTAGCGGCTGGCTCGAGGCTGCGGCATCGGCCGCGCGTGCGGGTATCCCGGTTTCGTCGCATCTGTATCCCGAGGTCAGCGTGCACCTGCTCGCAGCAACCGAGACGGCGCACTGGCTCGAATACGTAGATTGGGCAGAGCCGTTTCTCGATACCGGTATCGAGATCGTCGACGGTGCCGCTCGCGTCCCGGAGCGGCCGGGGACCGGCGTCATCTGGGACGAGGACGCGATTGCGCGCTATGCTGTGAGCTAGCCGAGAATACGGGACCGCGCAGCGGTCGCACCGGAGGGGGATGCAATGAAAAAAATGATTATGGTCGCTTTTGGATTCATCGCGCTGGCGAGCCAACCTGGATGGGCCCAGGGCTTAGCGGGCGCCGAGGAAGTCCAGATTCGCACACAGCAGCTGGCTGAGGACCTCTATCTGCTTTTCTTCGAGACCGGCGGTAACCTGCTGGTGTCGATCGGCGAGCAGGGCGTGTTGATCGTCGACGATCAATTCCAGAATCGTGTGCCGGCCTATCAGGCAAGGATTCGACAGCTCGGTGGCGGGGATATCGATGTCGTGTTGAATACGCATTGGCATGCCGATCATGCTGAGGGTAATCGCATTCTCGGTGCCTCGGGCAGCTGGATCATCTCGCATATCAATTCTCGCGAGATTCTCAAGCACGAGCGCATCGTCAATACCGTGCAGCGTCAGACGACGTATGAGCCCTGGGAAGAAGCTGCGCTACCGGTTGCTACGTTTGACGACACGATGCAGGTGCACTTCAACGGCGAGCGTATCGACCTGATGCATTTCGGCAGAGCGCACACGACGGGCGATGCCGCAGTGATCTTGCGTAACCACAACGTCGTTCACTTGGGTGACGTCTTCAATACATCGGCGTATCCGTTCATCGATGCTGACAATGGTGGTCATGTCGATGGGGTTATTCAGTTCTGCGAGGCCGTGCTCATGCAGATCGATGCGGACACGGTCGTCGTGCCCGGCCACGGCGAAGCAGGGACATACGCAGACCTGCGCAACTATGTCGACATGGTCAGGACCGTGCGCGATCGCATCGCCGCCCTTGTTGAGGATGGCGCAAGCCTCGAGGAAGTGGTCGCCGCGAATCCGACAGCGGATTGGGACGGCGAGCTCGGGAACTCGATCCGGTTCATCGATCGGGTCTACGCGAACCTTACGCGCTGAAAGCTTAGGGGAAGCTGGCCACGGTGATTGCGCTGCTCGCTATCGTGACGCTTGCGAGCGTCGTGGCTTGCCATTGGATCGCTGCATGGTAGAGGTCTGCTGGGTTCATCCAGCGCGGGCGCAATTGCGTCCGCGGATCACGGTTCCGGCTCGGCTTCGAACTCTGCGGCTCGAACTTGCGCGCCTCTAACGGCGTTGATGATGCCGTAGTTGCTCTCATGGCAGGCCCACTCGAACAGGCCCGGCGGATCGAGCTTGGGCCAGGGAACCTCGAACGTCCACGGCGCCTCCCAGGTCGTCGGGTCGGTCAGCGTTGCTTCGTAAAGCAGCAGGTCTTCCTCGATTCGCGTGAAGCGCTCGACCAGGTGCAGATTTGGACCGACCTCTTGGATACGCCTGACTCTCGCTTGCTCGCGGAAGTTCGTCGTCTCCACGACGAGCGTCTCGCCTTCCCAATGACCGCGGGAGATACCTAAGTAGGTGCCGACGTCGTCTGATGGAGGCGGGCGGCCATCGAGCGGGATGATGCGCAGGTCGCTGTTAGTCTGTGTGATCAGCAGCACGTAGTCGGGCGTCTGAACGATCTGCGATTCACCGACTGCTTGGGCAGCGGGGACTCTCGGGGGGCCTTGGTCACCGGTAATGCAGCGCTCGTAGAGGTTCCGCGACTCCAGCGTGTGACGCGGCGCGTGCGCCTCGAAGCGCGCTCGGCCCTCAGCAGTCAGCGGAGGTTTTCTACCGGTCGGCGGGTCCACGATCAGTGACGTGCGCAGGTTCGGCCGGATCGGGGTCTGCCAGTTGTCCATTCCGAATTCTGCCCAGTCATAGTGAACCGTGGCTGGATCCGTCGCAGCATCCCCGAAGACACTGCGCTCGAAGGCCTCGATGGCCTCCTGAGGCGTGTAGAACGCCTTTTCCGCGAGCGCGGCGGGTCGTTCCATCGGTGTGTAGCTGGCACTGACCCAATAACCTGCGACGTCGGGGTCGCCCCACGGTGTGCGCAGCGCGCTCGGCTCCATTTGACTCGGATCCCACACGCTTTCGATCGCTCGCGCCATTGCGGAGCTCACCTCATCTTCAAAGTAGGCGTACGTATCGTCTGGCGAGTGCGGGGCAGCGGCTCGAGCCGCCTCCAAGACTTCGGGGTCTCGCTGGTTGACGAGGGCCGAAGGCGGCGGGGTTTGTGCCGCGACCGGAAGCGCTGCCAAGAGCGCAACGGCTAATGCCGGACCACAAAATATCGTGTCGCGCGCCGGCATCGCTGCTGGAGCCGAGAAAGGTAGTCGAATGTTCATCGTGCGCTCTCCCAAACCGATTCAGTGGCCGGGCAGGTAGTCGCCGAGTCGTGTCGATGGCCAACCGGCTGCCGAGACGACATAGTCCCGAGACTCGTTGACCAGTCTCTGGATCCGATCGAGGTCCACGTCGAGCAACTCGCCCCGCCATTTTTTTATCTGTCCGCCGACGAAGACCGTATCCACGTTGCTGGTATCCATTCCGAGGACCACGGCGCCATACACGTTATTGACCGGCATCACGTTGATCGCGTTCATCCTCAACATGATGATGTCGGCTTGCTTGCCGGGCGTGAGCGTGCCGATCTTCGACTCCAGGCTGTTGTCGATTGCACCTTGGATCGTGGCAAGCTCGATCACGTCGCGCACGGTTAGCAGCGCAGGCGCGTTCGCGTCACCTGCTCGCTCGCGAGCAAGCGCCTGCATCCGTTGTAATGTAAAAACGGTTCGCATCTGCGTGAAGAAATCGCCTGGCATCTCCGTTTCGACATCGAGGCTGAGGCTCGGCCGGATGCCGTGATCGAGTGCTTGCTGGATCGGCGGGATCCCGTGACCCATCTCCATTTCGATCGGTGCTGCAATCGAGACGTGTCCACCGGTATCTGCAATAAGCTGCCATTCCTGTTCGAGCAGATTGGGCACGTGAATGTAGGTGACGTCGGATCCCATGGCGTCCGCCAATGCCAGCAGCTGGCCAGTTCCATTCATATGAATCGTGATCGGCGCGCCGACCTCGCGAGCGACGGCCCAATGCGCTGGATTCGGTCCCGCAGCGAGCGCGAGCGTCAGCAGCTGATCGTCCGAGGAAAACTGCTCGCTTCGCAGTCGGCGGATGTCCTGTGGATACTGATTCTCCGGGCCTGGCGCGCCGCCGCCGAAAGCGTAGACCGCACGGATGCCGGCCTCCCGGAGGCCTTCGATGGCGGCGTCGGTGTGCTCGGGGCTGTTTCCGATATGGGACCAGTCGAGGCATGTAGTGACACCCGCGTTGATCGCGCCGAGCGCGATGACGAGATCGCCGATAAACGCGTCCTCGGGCCGAAAGACGTCGCGGGCAGATCCGGTGATGTCGCGCGTGTAATCGCTGAGTAGGCCGTTCGGCAGAATATTTCGAAGCGCGCCCTGCCACATATGGCGATGGGTATCCACGAAGCCCGGCATGACGATCATGCCCGATGCGTCGACGACCTCGGCCGAAGCCTGAATATCGGGCTCGATGGCGGCGATGACGGACCGGTCGATCAGCACGTCGGCGGTCTCGAAATCGCCGACGGTCGGGTCCATGGAGATCACGGCGCCACCCTTGAGGAGCACCCGTTCTGCGACTGGTACGCCCGCCCCCCGGGAGCCACAGCCAAATAGCGTGCTTGCAAGTGAACCTGCGCATAATCCGGCCGCGCCGTGCATTACTGTCCGGCGCGAAATCTGCCCGCGGTCGGTACCTCGCGGACGTTTCCGGTTCATGGGCGATTTGGAACCGACGAGCACGCTGGCGCTCCCCCTACCGCAACCTGTCTAGCTGCCTATCGACGATGGTCATTTCCCGTATGCTGGAGTCTAACGTCTTTCGTGCTATTTCGTTCAGCCGGCGCGCGGCCTCAGCGAGACTCGTCTATGGATGTCCTTGAAATCGAGCGCTGGCGTTTCAATAATGAGCCGTCAGCGCCGTGTCAGCAGGGGAAATATCATGCGTCGTGCGAGCTCGATCATCGTCACACTGTGCTTCGCAGCCAGTGCCGCTGCGCACCATTCACCGAACCTGCATTTCGATAGAAACGACGTCGCCGCGATCTCTGGCGAGATCGCGAGCGTTGCATGGCGCAATCCCCATACGGAGCTCATCGTTTCGGTTCCCGATGAGAATGGGCAGACGGTTTCCTGGGTGATCGATGCTCGCGGTGCGACCCAGTTCTTGCGCGCCGGATTGAGTCGGGACATGTTTCAAGTCGGCGATCCGATTCGAGTCGCAGGTTTTCGCGGCCGGCGTAATCAACACGCACTGTTCTCGACGAACATTCTGCTGACAGACGGCCGGGAACTCGTCGCGGACAATTTCGCTGCGCCTCGCTGGGCGCCGGAGCGTGCGGTTATGCTCGTCTCCGGGGGCGGGCCGGCTCCGGTGAGCCAGGCCTCGACAGATGATAGTCAGGGGATCTTCCGGGTCTGGAGCCGCGATCGCTCCGACCACGGGATACAGGGAACCGGCCGCTCGTTGTGGTTGGACGACTACCCGCTCACCGAGCAGGCGCGTGCGGTTCAGACCAGCTGGGACCGCATCGCCGACAACCCGTATATCCGCTGCGAGACCGGTATGCCGGCGATCATGGACCTTGGCACACCCATGGAGTTTGTTGCAGAAGGCAACGATATCGTGCTCTATCTCGAGGAGCAGGACACGGTGCGGCGGATTCACATGACGAGTGCCTCAGATACCGGCCGTGGCACGCCGCTCGGATACTCGCTCGGGCGCTGGGAAGGCGAGTCGCTCGTGGTGTCGACGACCGACGTCGACTGGCCGTGGTTCGACCAGTCCGGCGTACCGCAATCGCAGGACGTTCAGTTCACGGAGCGTTTCACACCGAGTCCCGACGGCCGCGTTCTGACGTACTCGATCACTGTGACGGATCCGGCCACGTTCTCTGACGCCGTGACATTGGAGCGGTACTGGATCTGGGTGCCTGGTGAGCAGATCAGGCCCTACGACTGTACGTGGGACCGCGAGGACCTTTGAGCCGAGGTGCTCACGAGGCGGCTGACCGCCGCCTCACAACCAACTCGCCTAGAACGCTTTCAAGACTTCCCGAGCGAGGTCCCAGCGGTTGAATCCCTGGCGGCCGTAGTCCAGACCGCGGCGCACGATGACGAGGTCGTGCGACGGAATCACAATGGTGTACTGCCCGCGATTCCCCGAAGTCGAGTACGCGTCTCGTGGCACGTCCGTCCGGTCGTCCGGGACGAGCCACCACTGGGCACCATAGAAGTTACCGCGAGCAGCGGTAGATGGCGCAGGCGTTCGAACGAAGTCGATCCATTCCTCCGAGATCAACCGCTCGCCGTTCCACACGCCGCCCTGCAGATACAACAGCCCGAAGCGTGCCAAATCACGAGCATTCGCATACACCTGGCTGCTCAGAATGAAGTCACCGAACCGGTCCACAGACAGCACGGTATTGCGCATGCCGATGCGGTCAAGCAACGCCCGGCGAGGGAATTCCAAGTACGCCTCCTCTCCGATCGTCTGCTTCATGGCGTAGACGGCGCGTAGGGTGTCGTAGTTCTCGTAGTCCCAGTACGTTCCCGGCTCTCGAATCAGCCCGCGATCCCTCAATCCGTGGATCGAGCTTGCGCCGGCCCAATACGCCATCCCGGAACCGGTCGCATACTCGAGGCCGTCGTTGTCCAATGGATACAAGCCACTGGACATGTTCAGCACGTGCCGCAATGTAATTGCTGATCGTGGGTCGCTCTGTTCGGAGGAGACCTCCGGATACCAGTCGAAGCCGAGCGGCTCGTCCAGCGACATCCGTCCCTGATCGACGAGCATGCCGATCAACGTTCCGGCAATGCTCTTTGCCGTAGACCACGTGCGAGTTCGTGTCGATACGTTCACGCCGGGCGCATAGCGCTCGTGGATGAGCTGTCCGTCATGAACGATTAGAAGGCTCAGCGTTACCTGCTCCGGCGATTCCCGGTCGAAGGCCCAGTCGGAGGCCGCTTCGAGCAATGCTTCGTCGATACCTGCCGGAAGGGGTGCATCGTTGATCAGATCGCCATCGGGCCACGCGATCGATGCCGGGTCGCCCGGAGGCGGTGGCATGTAGAGAATCGGTAAACTTTCGATATCGTCGAACGTCTGGTCGGGCGCCATGATGACGCAGCCGAGTCCGTCACGATACGCGGCCCGCATCGTCGGGTCGCTGCCGATCGCGACAGCCCGTAGCTCCCGGTTCACGACGTAGTCACCGCCGCTCGGTGTCCCGACGATTTCGGGAAGGTAGGCTAGCTCCTGCTCGAAAACCTGCTCAAGCGTACGGTTGGATGTGAACAGTCCATTGCACATGAAGATCGCCTGCTGACCGTGGCGGATCATCTTTCTGTTGAACTGCCAATAGTCATAGGTCTCCTCTTGCTGGGCGCCGGACGACACCGGCCAAAAGAATGGGAGCGTAGCGATCAGCGTCGCAAGAACTCTGTTCAAGCCTTTTATGTCGATGAGACCGAGGTTGATGCTATTCACGTTCAATCCCCTAGATAGCTGTTTGCCCAGAAAGAGAGTTGCTCAGTCGTCCTCGTATTCCAGCCCGTCCGCGGGGCGTTGCAGCCGTTCGATATGCAGCAGGCGCGATCCATCTCGAGCCGGAAAACCGAAGACGATGATTTCGTCGCCGGCGAGAAGCGTTTCAGACGTGATGCCCTGTTTGGCCATGTCCTCGACATC
>JAOTTJ010000418.1 GCA_029864465.1 Gammaproteobacteria bacterium
CCTCGCTGCTGCCGCGACAGTTGCAGCCCTCGCCGGACTGACGTTGCCGCTGATCACGCATCCATTGATTCGCGCGCGCCTCGCCCCGAGATACGAGCGCGCGAACCGGCTGCCGGCCTGGCGGTGGCATCTGGGCTTCGATGCGATGGTCGCACTCGGCCTGGCCGTCGGCGCTGGAACGCTCGGTCTGCTGGGTGCATTTGCGATGGCCTTCGTGCCACCGATGATCGCATTTCGGCTAGCGCCGAGCTGGCGCCGCTGTCAGGTCGTCAGCGTCGGTGTGGGTATCGCCACGTATATAGCTGCCTTTGCGTCCGCGCTATTGCTCGATCAGCCCTTTGGCCCAACGCTCGTGGCCGTGTTAGTCGCAGCAACATTTGCCGCGATGATTGTCCGCCACGCGTGAATTAGCCGCTGCGTTCGCGCACGCTCCCATCGAGCGGCGGACCCGTTCGGCCTAGTGCCCCTGTAGCCGCTCCGCGACCGCAGCGGCTAGAATGTAGCCATGCTCACCCGGCGCCGCTTTTTGGCTTCGACATGCGCGGGACTCGCGACAGCCGCGCTCCGCTCGCGAAGCGCCCAGGCTGCGGACTTCTCCGGCCAAATCATCGAGTTCGTCATCCCGTTCAAGGAAGGCGGCGGTTCCGATACCTGGGGCCGTTTCAACGCGCCGTTCCTGTCGCGTTATCTTCCGGGGCAACCGACCGTCGTCGTACGCAACGTACCGGGCGGCAACTCGATCGCCGGCTCGAATCGTTTTGCAGCGCGCGCACGGCCGGATGGGCTGTCGATTCTCGGCACGTCGGCGTCGACGCAGTTTCCGTTTCTCATGGACGATCCACGCGTCGACTACAATTATCAGGACTGGCGCGTGCTCATGGCCTACGGCACGGGCGGCGTCGCTTACGTATCCTCGGCGCTTGGCATCAGCGACAGCTCCCAGATCGCGAATATCGTCGACCACGAGCTGCTCTACGGCAGCCAGGGCCCGACCTCGCTCGATCTCGTGCCTGTGCTCGGTTTCGAGCTGCTGGGCCTGAACGTGCGACCGATCTTCGGCATGAGCGGACGCGGCGCCGGCCGGCTCGCGTTCGAACGCCGTGAAACCCAGATCGACTATCAGACCTCGACGGCATATCTGCGAAACGTCGCCCCGCTCATCGAGCAAGGTGCCGCCGTGCCGTTGTTCTCCTGGGGTGCGCTCGATGCAACCGGGCGACTCATACGCGATCCGACGTTTCCGGATTTACCGCATTTCGGTGAAGCCTACGAGCTCGTGCACGGTAGACCGCCGAGCGGTATCGGCTGGGAGAGCTGGTTTGCGTTCTTCACGGCCGGCTTTCCGGCGCAGAAGTTACTCGTCGTGCCACGCGAAACGCCTGACGACATCGTCATGGCTTACCAGGATGCCGTCGAGACGATGAAGCAGGACCCCGATTACATCGAGCGCAAGCCCGCAGCACTCGGCACCTATGACCAGGTCACGGGAGCGGCCGCGCAGACGATGTACGAGCTCGCAACGGACGTGCCACTCAGTGCGCGCACGTGGGTCAGGGATTGGCTCAGGCAGAGGTTCCGGGTCAATCTCGAAACCTGACGATGGCCGACGCCCTACTACAGGCGCTGGCCAATCTCGCAACGATCGATCACCTCGCGTATCTCGGGCTGGGCGTCGCGCTCGGCCTCATGGTCGGCGCGTTTCCGGGACTCGGCGGTATCGTCGGCCTGTCAATGGTCATGCCGTTCCTCTACGGGATGGACACGATCTCCGCGCTCGCGACACTCGTCGGCCTCGTCGCTGTCATTCCGACCTCGGATACGTTCACGTCGATTTTAATGGGCATCCCGGGCTCGAGCGCGAGCCAGGCCACTGTGCTCGACGGATTTCCGCTATCCCAGCAGGGCCATGCCGCGCGGGCGCTCGCGGCCGCGTTCTGCGCGAGCCTCTTTGGCGGACTCGTCGGTGCCGTCATTCTGAGTTTCTTCGTGCAGATCGCGCGTCCGCTGATCCTGACGTTCGGCTCCGCAGAGTTGTTCATGCTCGCACTGTTTGGTCTATCGATGGTCGGCGTGCTGTCGGGCCGCAACCTCGTCAAAGGGGTCGCCGCCTGTGCAATCGGGCTTGTCGCAGGATCGATCGGCGGCGCGCCGGCAACGGGTGAGTTTCGCCTCACGTTCGGCATCGACTATCTCTACGACGGGCTGCCGCTCGTGATCGTCGGCATCGGTCTGTTCGCATTCCCCGAAATCGTCGACCTCCTGCGCAAGGATCGGCCGATCGCACACGGCGGCAAGCTCACGGGGCGTTGGATCGACGGCTTTCGCGACGTCGTGCAACATTGGGCGCTCTGCCTGCGCTGCGCGAGCCTCGGCACGCTGATCGGCGCGATCCCCGGGCTCGGCGGCACTGTCGTCGACTGGATCGCCTACGGCCACGTCGTGCAGACGGCCAAGGACAAATCCCGCTTCGGCAAGGGCGACATCCGCGGCGTGCTTGCGCCGGAATCTGCGAACAACGCCAAGGAGGGCGGTGGGCTCGTGCCAACGCTGCTGTTCGGCATCCCGGGCTCCGGCGCGATGGCTGTCTTTCTCGGTGGACTCGTGCTGCTCGGTATCGAAGCAGGCCCCGCGATGGTGTCGAGCGAGCTCGATATGACCTACACGATCATCTGGTCGCTCGCGCTTGCGAATGTCTTGGGCGCCGGAAGCTGCATCCTGCTCGCAAAGCCAATTGCGCGACTGACGACGATCCCGTTCAATCTG
>JAOTTJ010000082.1 GCA_029864465.1 Gammaproteobacteria bacterium
TAACTTAATGCATCATCGTGCACGAAGGTGCGCCGGGACGTAACGCATTGCGGCGCTCGCATTGTGATCGACGTTAGCGAGACTTGCAGTAAGGGTTGAGTGGGGACCAGTCCAGCGCTGGAGCTGACCCTATGGCCTGATCTCGATTGGCGTGCCTTCCTCGGTCATGAGCCAGATATCGACCATGTCGGAGTTCGACACGGCGACGCAGCCGTCGGTCCAATCCCAGTTCTCGTAGCGGGATTCACTGTACTTGGGCTCGTTCGGCTGCCCATGAATCATGATCTGTCCGCCGGGTTCGGCGCCCTGCGACCGCGCACGCGCGACATCCTGCGGGTTCGGGTAGGAGATCTGCAGGGAAAGAAAATAGTCGCTGTTCGGGTTTCTGGCATCGAGATAATACAGCCCTTCCGGGGTGCGAAAATCGCCCTCCCGCTGCTTTGGGCCTTCGGGCATGAGCCCGAGCGCAATGTCGAAGTCGCGCAGAACTTCGCCTTCCTTGAGCAAGTAGAGCTTGCGCTCGGACTTGACGATGAGAAGGGAGTCCGCCTTTTCGTAATGCGGGCTCAACGTATCGGCGCGTGGACTGCCGCTCGCGAAGAGCGCGAGCAGCAGAATCGAGACGATTGCACCGTTGATACGCATGACCCTGTGACTCTAAATCAGGATCGAGAGCGATATCAACGGCTAGGGTCGCAATCTGCGACGCGTCCGGCAACCTGCGCCGCCTATTGCTGCTGCAGCGCCGCAATTCTTTGCTCGAGCGGCGGATGCGATGTGAACAGCTGCTTGAAGCCGCCTGCCCGGCCACCAGAAATTCCAAACGCCTGCATCGACTCCGGTAGCTGTGACGGCTCGTGCGCCTGGCGCAGGCGCTCGAGCGCCCGGATCATCTTCTCTCGACCGGCGAGCTTGGCGCCGCCCGCGTCTGCCCGGAACTCCCGCTGCCGCGAGAACCACATGACAATCATCGAAGCGAGTATGCCCAGCAAGATCTGAGCAACGATGCTCGCGATGAAGAAGCCGGGCCCGTAGCCTCGCTCTGTGCGAAACACGAGCCGATCGACGAGGAACCCGACGACGCGAGAAAGAAACACGACGAACGTATTGACGACACCTTGAATGAGCGCGAGCGTCACCATATCGCCATTGGCGACGTGGCTGACCTCATGGGCGAGCACAGCCTCGACCTCGTCTTGTTCCATCCGTGTCAGCAAGCCCGTGCTCACGGCGACGAGCGCGCTATTGCGGCGGGCACCCGTGGCGAATGCATTGACCTCCGGCGAGTCGTAAACCGCCACTTCCGGCATCGAGATGCCCGCGAGCTGCGCCTGCCGTTGCACGGTATTGAGCAGCCAGCTCTCAGCTGCATTGCGCGGCGTCTCGATCACCCGCGCCCCCGTAAGCCGCTTGGCCGACCACTTCGAGATCGCCAGCGATATGAACGATCCCGAAAAACCGATGACCGCGGAGAATATCAGCAGCGCCCGAAGGTCGAGCTGGGTTCCTTGCTCGTTGAGCATCGACTCGATCCCCAGCAGCTGCATGACCACGGACAACACCACGAGCACGGCAATGTTCGTGCCCAGAAACAGCAGGATTCTCTTCATACGTGCTCCAATCTCCCAGAACTGACTGCGCGATAGGTAGAGTCCATCTCAGCATCCCCGGTTACCTGAGATTGAGATAGATCATAGAAATAAGGGCATTATTCGCCCAATTCAAGTCCAGCTCCGTGCCACGGCCGAGTCGAGCCGCATTCGGCTGTCGCGATCACGAAATGCTCTTTTGAGTGTCCTTTGACAGCGGGCTACTGCTAAACTTTCGCGCGCGCCCGCCTGCTTTACGATGCCTGCCAACAACCCTTCCCTGCTACGATTCTGGACGCCCGGCTACTGGTTCACCTGGCTCGTCTACCTATATATGCGAGGTATCGTGTTGCTGCCACTGGCCTGGCAGCTCGTGTTGGGCCGTGCGCTCGGACGATGCCTCAACATCGTGCTCTATCCGAAACGCCATATCGCCGATCGCAATCTTGCCGTGTGTTTCCCGGAACTCACTCAAGCAGAGCGCAAGCAGCTGCGTAGGAAGCACTTCGAGTCGATCGGCATGTCGGTCGGAGAAATGGCCATGGGCTGGTTCGGCTCCAAGGCTCGCATTCGTGAGCTCGTTACGATAAATGGGATCGAGTATCTCCAGGAAGCGCTCGGTAAAGGCAATGGCGTCATTCTCTTCTCGGCGCATTTCACGACGTTCGAGTTCGATTTCGCCGCGCTCAAGCCATACTGCCCGAAGCTCTGCGCCATGTACCGCGATCAGCGCAACGAGATGTGGAATGTCATCATGCACCGCGGCCGCGGCCAGAATATCGACGAGCTCTTCCCGAAGAACAGTGTCAGAGCCATGGTCAAGGCGCTCAAGGACAACGCCGTCGTCTGGTACGCGCCGGATCAAAGCTATCGAAAGAAATACGGCGCGCTCGTTCCGTTCTTCGGCGAACCGGCAATGACCAACACGGCGACGAGCCGAATCGCAGCGATGACGGGGGCGACGGTCCTGACGTACTTCTGCCGCCGCCGGGCCGACGGTTCGGGATACGTCGTCGACATCGGCGCGCCGCTCGACGATTTCCCAACCGATGATCTCATCGCAGACACGACGCGTCTGATGGAGGCGCTCGCGGACTATGTGCGTGATTGTCCGGACCAGTACTGCTGGATTCATCAGCGTTTCAAGGGCCGCCCGGAGCCATTGCCCGATATCTACCGAAAACCGGCGTGATGACCGAGCAACGGCGAAGTGCGGCAGACGACGAGACCCGACCCGAAACCGCGTACTCGCTGCGGCCGTTCTGGAGGCCGCGCTACTGGCCCGTGTGGCTCGTCTGGGCCTGGATCGCCGTCATGGCACGCCTACCGTTTCCATGGCAGATCAAGATCGGCAAGCGGCTGGGCCGCGCGCTCATGCCTGTGCTCACGAGACAGCGGACCGCCGCGGAGCGCAACCTCGCGATCTGCTTCCCCGAACTGGATGCGCAGCAGCACCGCGAGCTCGTTACGAAGCAATTCGAGTCCTACGGCGCGTCCCTCTCCGAGATGGGTGTGGGCTGGCATACGCCTCTAGACAAGCTCAAAGAAATCGTTCGCGTCGAAGGTAAAGAGCATCTCGATGCCGCCATGGCGGATGGCAAAGGCGTGATCCTGTTCACTGCACATTTCACGTGCCTCGAGGTCGGCGTCGCGATCCTCGAGGACCTGTGCCGCAACTGCGGCTGCATGTATCGCCCGCAACGCAATGCCATGTTCGACACGATGATTCTTCGTGGCCGAAGCCGCTTCGCCAAACGACAAATCGACAAGAACGACGTGCGCACGTTATTCCGCAGTCTTCGCAGCGCTATGGCCATCGCCTACTTGCCGGATCACACGTATACGGGCAGCCACAGCGAGCTCTTACCATTCTTCGGCGAGCCCGCGGTCACGAACACCGCAACGAGCAAGATCGCCAGACTCAGCGGCGCCAAGGTGCTTCCGTACTTCTTCAGGCGTAACGCCGATGATTCTGGCTATCGCGTCGACATAGGCCCACCGCTCGATGGATTCCCGACAGAGGACGCGGCCGCGGACACATCGCGGCTCGTTCGCTTGCTCGAGGACTATATCCGCCTCGCGCCGGAACAATATCTCTGGACCTACCGTAAATTCAAAGGCCGGCCGGCCGGCTACCCGGATGTCTACGCACCTCCTGCGTAGCCATCCTCGATTCGATGCCAGACTTCCTCATCGTAAGGCACGCCCGTCTCTAGTGCCGTCTTGCGCAGTGAACGCTGCAACCGTTGTAGATTACCGTTCTTCCAGGACCCGGCACCGCGCTGGCGGCCTTTATCGAAATCGATGAGAAAGACGCGCCCCTGACCGTCGATAAGGATGTTACGAACGTTGAGGTCGCTATGGTCGACCCCTTGGTCGTGGAAGCGGCGCACGGTGCTGCCGATGACTTGCCAGCGATCACCGAGAGATTCACCCGCATGTAACATTGCATCGACCGAGCGCGTATCCTCGATATACACAGTCAATATATCGGCGGTGTACGTGAGCCCGCGTCGAAATACCCGGGCCGCGATCGGGCGGGGCACGGGAAGTCCACTGTCGAACAGCGTCGAGAGCAGACGCCACTCGCGAAACGCCCGGCTTCTCTCGATACCCTGCCAGACGTAGAGGTCATCGCTGAGCCTCGCCATGACACCGCCTCGGTGATAGTGCCGCAGCACCCAAGTCTCGCCGTTAGCGTCGACGAAAGTCGCCGATCCACGGCCGGGCGCGGTCCCGCGCACACGGTCCCGCTCACGCCAATAGCGGGGCTCGAACCATTCGTTGAATGCATCATCGACGACGGCACAATCAAATAGAACAGTACGGCCGCCGACGCGTTTGATTTTCGGCTCGGGCATGCGCGATCTTGGAATAGGTTTCAGAGCTATGTGGGATGCGAGTCTAGCATCTGGCTCCGGATTCGGAGTCGGGCGAAGCCCGCGGACGCAGCCTCAATGGGCGACGCCTGATTGATGCGTTGGCTGCGGCTGACCGAGCGCGGTAATCACGGTGCTGCAAACCTCATCGACACCGATGTCCCGCAGGCAGCGCAAATGACCGAGAGGGCATTCACGCTCGAAGCATGGGCTGCACTCTAGATCGAGATGAAAAACGTGTTTCTTGCTCGTGAGTGGCGGCGTCATTCGTGGCGAAGACGACCCGTAGACGGCAACGACGTGTGTACCGACAGCCGCAGCGACATGCAACAGACCCGAGTCGTTTGTGACTGCGACACGGGCTGCTCCGAGCAAGTCGACGACATCACCGAGACTCGTCTCGCCGCAGAGATTGCGAACGGCTTCGTGCCCGGCTGCGTCCGCGATACTTCGACCTAGCTCTCGCTCTTTCTCCGAGCCGAGCACCCACACGGCGATGCCGACACACGCCAACCGCCCTGCAAGATCCGTATACGACTGCACTGGCCATTGCTTCGCGGGTCCGTACTCGGCACCCGGCAGTAGCGCGACGACGTTCTCGGTACGCTGCAGGCCCAGCCGCTCCAACGTTAGCGCCTGCGCCTGCGAATCGACGCGCAGCCGCGGATACTCGAGCGTCGGCTCATCGGTTTCGCCCGCGGCTAGCCCCAATTCCACAAACCGCTTGACGGTCTGATCGAGACGCTCGCGGTCGAAAACACGCATATCATTGATGAGCCCATAGCGCCACTCGCCGCGAAACGCCGTGCGCACGGGCACGCGCGCAAAAAACGGTACCAGCGCCGACTTCAGCGATCGCGGCAAAACGATCGCATGGGTATAGGCCTCGGACCGAAGCGCCTTGCCGATCGCATGGCGTTTCGCGAACCCGATCTCACCGTGTGCAACCGGCAGCTCGATAGCACGAGCGACTTCGTCCATGCGCTCGAGAATCGGCAGCGACCAGGGCGGCGCGACGACGTGAATTTGGCCTGTGGCTCGCGCCGCATGAGCAGGCGATAGAGCGATTGAGCCATGACCATGTCGCCCACCCAGGACGGGCCGACGATCAGATACTTAGGCGAGCCAATCATGCCTGCGGCATAGGCGAACGCTCCGCTAAACGATCCAGATACTTGCCGACGCCCGAGGCGACGCCGTCGAACTCCGCTTCATAGCCTGCCGCTCTGAGCGCGCCGATATCGGCCTCCGTGAAGCTCTGATAGGCATGCTCGAGTTCTGGTGGAAAGGGGATGTAACGCTTCTCGCCGCGCGCGTGCCACGCGATGACTGCATCCGCCAATGCGTTGAACGTCTCAGCTTTGCCCGTCCCGACATTGAAGATGCCCGACCGATCTGCATGGCTGTAGAACCAAAGATTTACACGGACGACATCGTCTATGTAGATGAAGTCGCGCCGCTGCTCGCCGGCCTCGAATCCGGCGCTGCCCTCGAACAACCGCGCCTCGCCAGCGTCGAGAATTTGCCGATTCAGATGAAAAGCGACGCTCGCCATCGAGCCCTTGTGAGCCTCGCCTGGACCGTAGACGTTGAAGTAACGCAGGCCGACGACTTGCGAGTTCGCCGCGTGAAGCCTGCGTCTTACGTACTGGTCGAAAAGCAGCTTGGAATAGCCGTAGACATTGAGCGGCAGCTCGACACTCGGATCTTCGACGAATCGCGTGCTGGCACCGTAGACGGCCGCCGACGACGCATAGATCAGCGGTACATTTGCCGTAAGGCAGTACTCGAGCAGCTCCTTCGAATACGAATAGTTGGTATCCATCATGTAGCTGCCGTCCCACTCCGTGGTCACGGCGCACGCGCCTTGGTGAAAGATACAGCGAGGCTCGAAGCCCAGCCCCTCGCTCAGTCGAACGCGAAAATCGTGCAGGTCCTCGTAGTCGGCAATGTCACAGTCGGCGATATTGGAGAACTTGCGCCCGTCACCGAGGTCATCGACGACTAGGATGTCGCGCTCTCCGATGCTGTTCAGACCCCGGACGATATTACTGCCGATAAAACCGGCGCCACCCGTGACGATGATCATGACGGCATGGTGCTTAGCTCATAGCTCGCGCCGCAATACGGGCACTTCGCTTCACCGGTCTGCTCGATCGGCAGATAGACTTTGGGATGAGAGTTCCAGAGATACGTGCCCGGCATCGGGCAATGCAACGGCAGCATATCTCGATTCACGCGATAAACCTGTTCTGCATTTGCGACTTCCAATTCCTGATCGACTTTTCCGGTCCGCTCGCGCACGTAGAGATTCTCCTTTGGGTTCAGGCTGCGATTATAACTGCTCACTCACGGTGGTCGCGCTCCGAGATACTGCGCGGATCCAGACCGGTGCGCGGCAGCCTCGACGACGATCAGCGGGCTACGCCCGGCGAACCAGCCTCTCTCACGCTTCGCCAGCAAACACCTCTTCCCATACGCCTGCGACCCATTCGCGCTCGACCGTAAACTCGACGGTGCCGACGACTCGACCCTGCTCCGCGAGAGCGAGCTCGTGAAGGCGCTCCCGGATGCTTATGTAGACCTCGATGAGCCGCTGGCAACGATCGGCCGCGACGAGTCCCGTTCGCTCCAGCGCTTCGAGCTGGCGAATATTGTCGGGATACTCGATGAGCTCGGGGTACTCGTGCGCATGCGCCAGCACCCAATAGTCGACGAGAAACTCGATGTCGGCGAGGCCGCCGGCGTCTTGCTTGAGATCGAATTCGCCAGCGTGGCTCCCCGACAGCTCCGCGCGCATTCGCGTCCGCATTCTCTTGACCTCATGCTTGAGCTTGGCGCGGTCGACGTGATGCATGAGCACCTCACGACGTTCGGCCTCGAATATATCTCGCACGCGTTGCGGACCAGCAACGGATCGACTGCGCAACAATGCCTGATGCTCCCAAACCCAGGCCTGCTCACGCTGGTAGCGGTGGAACGCATCCATGCTCGAAACGAGCAATCCCGAGGCGCCGCTCGGGCGCAAGCGCGTGTCGATCTCGTAAAGCTTGCCTGAGCCGGTCTGAATCGTCAGGTAATGGATGAGGCGCTGACCGAGGCGCACGAAAAATCGCGCATTATCGACCGGTGCGCTGCCGTCAGTCTCCTGATCAGCGCCAGTCGAGTCGTGCAGAAAGACGACGTCGAGATCCGAGCCGTAGCCGAGCTCGAGACCACCGAGCTTGCCGTACGCGACGATGATGAAGCCTGCCTCGCGACGAGCGCTCGCCGAGCCGCACATCGGCCTACCGTATTTTTGCACGAGCTCCCGACGCGCGGTATCGAGCGCGAAGTCGAGCACGAGCTCGGCCGTGTCGGTCAAACGATCGCTCACCTTCATGAGCGGCAGATTGCCGATACGATCGGCCACGGCGATCCGAAAAATGGCCGCGCGCTGGAAGTGCTGAAGATGATCGAGGCGCGCCTCGAGATCATCGAGCGCCGCGCCCCGCATCGCTTGCTCGAGCATCTGCGCGAGCTCAGCACGACTTGGCGGGACCTCGAAAATCCTTGCGTCGAGCAGCTCGTCGAGCAACATCGGGTGATCGACGACCTGGCGAACGAGGAACTCACTCTGATGCGCCAAGGTCAATAGACGCTCGAGCGCAGCGGGTTTCTCGTTCAGCAACGCGAGATAGGCGCTGCGACGACCGACAGCCTGCAGAACGGGCAGGACGCGCCTCAGCGTCAGCGCCGGCATCGACACATCGGTAAGCATGGCTGGGATCCGCGAAACGACCCCGGCGAGGCGCCGGCGCGACAGCTCGTCCATGCGTCCGTACGCAGCGCTCTCACGTAGTTCCGAGAGCATCGCCGCGATCTGTGCGCTCTCGGCCAGCTCGTATTCCTCGAGGATCTCGTCGAATTCGCCCGCCTCCCACGCCGCCTCCCACGACACCGTCGTGTCGACAACCTGCGCGCCGCCTTGCTCGCCGACTGCTGTCTCGAGAAAGCGCGCCTCGACCGTGCCGCGTTGCTCGTCGAGCTTAGCTGACAGGTGTTGCCAGCTCTCGGCACCCAGCGCGTATGCAAGACGCGCCCGGTCCAGGCCTCCGGTCGGTAAATCGTGAGTCTGCTGATCGCCGATCGCCTGTATCGCGTTCTCTACTCGGCGCAGGAAGCGGTAGGCCTCGCCGAGGTCGGTCACGGTCGGCGCATCGAGCTGCCCTGTCTCGGACAGCAAGGGCAACGCCCCGAGTAACGAACGTTCCTGCAACCGTCGGTCGCGTCCGCCGCGCACGATCTGCAGCGCCTGCACGATGAACTCGATCTCGCGAATGCCTCCGGGACCGAGCTTGATGTTATCGACCATGTCGCGCCGGGCAACCTCCTTGCTGATGAGCGCTTTCATCTGCCTGAGGGCGTCGAAAACCCCGTAGTCGAGATAGCGGCGATAGACGAACGGCCGCAGTATCTCTCCGAAGAGCTCGGCTTCGAACGCTTGCCCCGTAACGAGTCGCGCTTTGATGTAGGCATAGCGCTCCCAGTCACGGCCATGGCGTATCAGATAGGCCTCGAGCGCCGAGATGCTTACGACCAATGGACCGCTCGAGCCGAACGGGCGTAGTCGCGTATCGACGCGGAATACGAAACCATCCTGAGTACGCTCATCGAGGAGGCGGATGACGAGCCGCGCGAGCCTGCGAAAATAATCCTCGACCTCGACACTGGGCTGCTCCATGCGAGCGCCGTCCGGGAAGAGCAGCACGAGGTCGATATCGGAGGAGAAGTTCAGCTCGCCGCCGCCAAGCTTGCCCATGGCAAGAACGAGCAGCTGCGCCGGCTCGCCGTCGCGAAGAACGGCCCTCCCAAAGCGCGGCGCTAACGCTGCGACGGCGAACTCGACAGCAGCGCGGATTGCGCAGTCCGCGAGCAACGACAACTCCGCCAGGCTCTGCTCGACCGCTGCCGAGCCTGTCAGATCCCGCCACGCGATTCGAGCCATTTCTATCTGCCGCACTCGGCGCAGCGCGGCCATCGCCTCGGGCTCGCCGCGGCATACGCCCAGATCGAAACGATCGGCCAAATCCTCAGCGTCCAACGGACCCTCGTCGCCTAGCCGCCCGATCACGCCGGCCCCATGACGCTCTAAAACGGCAACGAAGAAGTCGCTACAGGCGGCCACGCCGGGCAGCGCTGCGACGAACTGTTCGTCAACGGCCGCGAGGTCGTCGAGCTTGTTGTCGAGCCGCTCCGCGATGCGCTCCCATTGCTCGCGCAGGAGCGGCGGTAGATCCGGCGCAGAAGAGGTATTCATGCGCGACGATGCTGCCCGACATCGGGAGCAGTCGCAATGCGGCCGCACGCCAAAAAAGAAAGGCCCCGCACGGGGCGGGGCCAATCTCGAACGCCATGCGTCGCAGAGGAAGCTACATCATGCCGCCCATGCCACCCATGCCACCCATATCCGGCATCGCCGAACCCGCAGCATCGTCCTTGGGCTGCTCGGCAACCATCGCTTCGGTCGTCAGCAGCAGACCCGCCACGGACGTGGCGTTTTGCAGCGCCAGGCGCGTGACTTTGGTCGGATCGATGATGCCGAACTTGACCATGTCGCCATACTCGCCGTTCGCGGCGTTGAACCCGTAGTTGCCTTTGCCGGCAACGACCTCGTTCAGCACGACGGCCGGATCCGCGCCGGCGTTGGCAACGATCTGGCGCAACGGCTCCTCGACCGCACGGCGCAGAATGTTGATACCGACGTTCTGATCGTCGTTAGCGCCTGTGAGCTCCTTGAGGTTCGTCAGGGCACGCAGCAAGGCCACACCGCCGCCGGGCACAACGCCCTCCTCGACGGCTGCGCGCGTCGCGTGCAGCGCGTCCTCGACGCGGGCCTTCTTCTCCTTCATCTCGACCTCGGTGGCCGCACCGACCTTGATCACGGCGACGCCGCCAGCAAGCTTGGCTACGCGCTCCTGCAGCTTCTCGCGATCGTAGTCAGACGAGGACTCCTCGATCTCGTTGTTGATCTGGTCAACGCGCGCCTTGATGTCGTCGGGGCTACCGGCTCCATCGATGACGGTCGTGTTCTCTTTCGTGATCTGGATCTTCTTAGCCTCACCCAAGTCCTCGAGCGTGGCCTTCTCCAGCGACAGCCCAACCTCCTCGGCGATGACCTGACCGCCCGTCAGGATGGCGATGTCCTGCAGCATGGCTTTGCGCCGATCACCGAAGCCGGGGGCCTTGACGGCCGCAACCTTGACGATACCGCGGATGTTGTTGACGACGAGCGTTGCCAGCGCCTCGCCCTCGACGTCCTCCGAAATAATCAGCAGCGGACGGCCGGACTTGGCGATACTTTCGAGCAGCGGCAGCAAATCGCGAATGTTCGAGATCTTCTTGTCGTGAATCAGGACGTAAGGATCCTCGAGCTGCACGGACTGGCTCGCCCCGTCGTTGATGAAGTACGGCGACAGATAACCACGATCGAACTGCATGCCCTCGACGACCTGGAGGTCGTTCTCCAGAGCCGATCCTTCCTCGACCGTGATGACGCCTTCCTTGCCAACTTTGTCCATCGCATCGGCGATGATCGTGCCGATCTCCTCGTCGGAGTTAGCCGAGATCATGCCGACTTGTGCGATCGATTTGTTGTCCTCACAGGGCTGCGATAG
>JAOTTJ010000419.1 GCA_029864465.1 Gammaproteobacteria bacterium
GTCCACAGAAACGGGCGCCGTAGCTAGCACATCCGCTGGCACGACGCGCACCGTTCCGACGTTCCGGGCTGATCCCGATTGGCCGAGCGTGCCTACGCAATGGCGGCTCGGCGACGTGTCGAGCGTTGCCATCGATGCCGATGACAACGCGTGGATCTTGCACCGCCCGCGGACGCTATCCGCCGAAGAGGCGTCCATGGCCGCGCCACCGGTTTTGGGCTTCGATCCCGACGGCAATTTTCTCACCGCCTGGGGCGGGGACGGGGACGGTTACGAGTGGCCGCAACGCGAGCACGGCATTCATATCGACTACCAGGGCCATGCCTGGTTCGGCGGCAACAACTGCCCAGGAAGAGTCGCGGGCCTGGAGCCCGTTGCGGACGATCAACTGCTGAAGTTCACACTCGACGGCGAATTCGTTGCGCAGTTCGGGCGCAGCAATGCGAGCCGTGGCAATAGCGATAGGGTGAACTTCCACGAGCCCGCTGACGCGCAGGTCCATGCGCCGACCAACGAGCTCTTCGTTGCCGACGGTTACGGCAACCATCGCGTTATTGTGATCGACGCCGACACGGGCGAGTTCAAACGCATGTGGGGCGCGTTCGGCGACGAGCCCGTCGATGCCGACAACTGCCCCCACATCTCATTGAGTGCGGTACCCGATGGCCCCGGGCCGGACCAATTGAGCGTTGTGCACGCGCTTCGTGTCTCCAATGATGGAATCGTCTACGTGGCTGATCGCGAGAACCGGCGCGTGCAGGTATTCACGATCGAGGGCGAGTACATCGATCAGATCATCTGGCACGATGCGCCGTTCGCGCGCAACGTGGCGCTGTCGCCCGATCCCGAGCAGCAGTTCCTCTATGTCGGCGGTGGCCCCGGCATCCGCGTCTACGATCGCAGAAGCCTCGATTACCTCACGACGATCGAAGGCGACGGGGTCATTGGTGCCGGTCATCACATCGAGACCGACTCGGTTGGGAACCTCTATATCGCCGCGACGGGCTCGGGCTACCAGCGGCTGCTGTTCACGGGCCTCGCTCCGGCCGAATAAGACGGGGTCAGATCTCGCCCCAGACCTCGCGCGCAATCTCGATGATGCGCGCGAGCTTGTCGGCTTGCGCCTGCACGGCAATCTCGTTGCCGTGAAAGGTCGATGAAAACCCGCATTGCGGTGACAACGCGAGCTGCTCCAGCGGGCAGAACTCGGCTGCCTCGCCGATGCGCCGCTTGAGATCTTTCTTCGACTCGAGCTCGTCGAGCTTCGTCGTCACGAGCCCGAGCACGACGGTCTTGCCCTTCGGCACGTAGCGCAGGGGACGAAAATCGCCGGAGCGGTCGTCGTCGTATTCGAGGAAATAACCGTCGACGGCAAGCTCTTGGAAAAGCGCCTCGGCGACAGGCTCGTAGCCGCCTTCGGCTGCCCAGGCGCTGCGAAAATTGCCGCGGCACAGGTGCACGCAGACGGTCATGTTGTCTGGTCTATCGGCGATGCACGCGTTGATCCAATGGGCATACATGCGCGGCAGCTCGTCGGGATCGTCGCCGCGTGCACGTGTCGCCTCGCGCAGCTTCGGGTCGCAGAGATAGGCGAGGTTCGTGTCATCGAGCTGCAGATACGTGCAGCCGGCATCGGCCAACGAGCGGATCTCCTCGGCATAGGCCTTCGTGACGTCGGCATAAAAATCGTCCATCTCCGGGTAGGCCGTCTTATCGACGGTGTTACGCCCGCCGCGAAAGTGCAGCATCGTCGGTGAGGGAATCGAGACCTTGGGCGTACCGTTTGTCACGGACTTCAGGAACTCGAAATCAGCGAGCTGGATCGGCTTGGAGTGACGGATCTTGCTCTTGACCTTCATGATAGGCGGAGCGAAGTCGAGGTCGCCTTCCTTGCTGTGGAACTTGACCTGAATACCGCCTTCGGCGACCACGCCGTCGAGTTGCGTCAGGAAATCGGTGTGGAAGAACGTGCGGCGAAATTCTCCATCTGTAATGCCCTTCAGCCCCAGGTCTTCCTGGAACTTCACGATACCGCGGATAGCCTCGTCTTCGACGGCACGCAGCGCCTCGGCTGAGATCTGGCCGTTCTGGTGCTGCTCGCGGGCATCGAGCAGCGCTTTGGGTCGCAAAAAGCTGCCGACATGATCGGCTTTGAAAGGAGGTTTTTCGGACATCACGATGATCCTTGGAATTTTGGTTATCAGCGCGCCGGGCTGCGTCGAGCCGGGGCGCATCCGCAGCGTCGGGGTTCACGATGTTGCAGCCTCAGCTCGCTGGGCGCAACCTGCCAGGATCACTCAGCCTGGCGGTAGAAACTCAATAAGAATACCGACACGCCGGCGATTGCCGCAGCCGGCACCATCGCGAGAATGACCTGAGTGGCCGTAAGCCCTTGGCTCAGCAGCGTTCCGGCGAGCATGGGGCCGACGACTGCACCGACGCGCCCGACGGCGACGCTCGCGCCCGAGCCCGTGCCGCGCACGGTCTGTGGGTAATACGCTGCCGCGACGCCGTAAAGCGAATAGTTGGCGCCCATGAGAAAAAATCCGGCTGCGCCGCTGAAGAAGACGATCAGTCCCAAGGTTGTCGAGCCGCCGAGCAAGGCCAGCGCAATGACGAGCGCGACGTAAGAGGTAGCGAGCGGCCAGCGCGGCCCGAGCCGATCGACGAGGAGGCCGAACAGCAGCGCGCCTGGAATGCTGCCGAAATTGAACCATAACGATGCCCGCGGCGTCACGGCGGGATCCAGTCCCTGC
>JAOTTJ010000083.1 GCA_029864465.1 Gammaproteobacteria bacterium
CGCCCGTTTTCAGGCTGCCAGGTCAGCCCACCGCGAATCAGCAGTTGCTCGAGGTCACCGCCTGAATCCCAGTTGCGATGCTGAATATCGCCCTGGAGGCCGAACTTCCGCTCACCGGCAGCGACGTTCCAGAAGTACATGTACCACGCGCCGGTCTTATCCTCGTCGACCTGCGCCCATAAAGGGCCGCAGACGAGAGAACCACCGACGCTCATGAATATCAGTAACAAACGAAGCAAGACTTTACTGTTCATTTCCAATGCTCGAGGTCTATTTGAGGTTTCGAATCCGCGAAACCTGCATATCACAACATGGTTCGGCGGGCACAAGTCCGGCTGGTCAGAGTGGACTGGCAGGGAGCGATTGATTGTTGCGGCGGGGCTCGGCCGTTGCTGCGCCTGATTGCTGGTGTCGACACGTTAGGAAAGTCTCGCGGCGCCGCTCAGAGCGTTAGGCGCGAAAATCAGCCGGTCCCAAGACGTTCCACCACGTAGGTCACGCTCGCGTCCATCGCCTGCAATAGCGGCCCAGGGTAGACCCCGACCACGATAACGGCGATAGCCAGCGGCGCGACCGTCAGCATCTCTCTGAAGTCCAGATCCTTGAGTTGTCGGGCGGCTTCAGTACGCGGCTGGCCGAACGCGACGCGCTGGAGCATCCACAGCATATAAGCCGCACCCAAAACGATACCGCCCATCGCCAGGACGACGAAGACGAAGTTCTCATAGGATACGCCGACCAATATCAGAAACTCGCCGATGAAGTTAGACGTTGCCGGAAGTCCGAAAGATGCCACAGCAAACAGACTTAGAATCGCCACGAAGCGCGGCATTCGTTGCTGAAGACCACCATAGTCGGCGATCTCACGGCTGTGGGTGCGGTCGTAGAGTTGTCCGACGATCAGAAACATCGCGCCTGTCGTGAGGCCGTGGGTCACCATCTGCAGAATCGCCCCCTCGACACCTTCGTTGTTGAAGGAAAAAATTCCGAGGGTCACGAACCCCATGTGAGACACCGATGAGTAGGCAACGAGTCTCTTTAGGTCCGTCTGTGCCAGCGCCATGTAGCCGCCGTACAAAATCCCCACGACAGACATCCACAACACAACTGGCGCGAAGGTATGGGCCATCTCTGGGAAAATCGGCAGGCAAAAACGAATAAAACCGTAGCCACCCATCTTCAGAAGCACGCCAGCCAGAAGCACGCTTCCGGCCGTGGGCGCCTCGGAGTGCGCGTCCGGCAGCCACGTGTGAAAAGGCAGCATCGGCAGCTTGATCGCGAAGCCCAAGAACAGCGCGAGGAAGATCCAGAACTGCGAGTTCTCCGAATACGCATGTTCCGCGAGCAACTGGATGTCGAACGTACCAGCCTGCAGCGACAAGCCCAGAATGCCGACCAGCAGCAGCAAGCTTCCCGTCAGGCTGTAGAGAACGAACTTCAGGCCGGCCGCGATGCGTCCGGGGCCGCCCCACAGCACAATCATGAAATACATGGGAATCATCGTGACTTCCCACAGCATGAAGAATAAGAACGCATCCAACGCCGTGAACACGACCATCATCGCGCCCTGGACGAGCAGAATCAGCATCATGAACGCTTTGAGGCGACTCGTGATGGACTCCCATGAGCCCAGGACACAGAGCGGCGGCAGAAACGTGGTCAGAAGTATGAGCAACAGGCTGATGCCGTCGACACCGACAGCGTACTGGATTCCGAACGTCGGCATCCATTCGACCCGCTCGACGAACTGCAACCTGTCCTGGGCGGGATCGAAGCCAATCCAAAGACGCACGGCGAGCGCGACATTAATGAGCGTCGCGACGAGTGTCGTCCAGAGCACCGCATTCCGTTCACGAACGAACGCGAGGGCCACCATGCCAAGAAACGGCATGGCGATCATCCAACTCAGCAAATGGTCTGCGAAGAGTGAGTTCATATTATTGCCTACCCCGCGATCCAGTAGAAAAAGCCCAACGCCGCCACGAGCCACAAGACTACCACCAGCAGGTTGTGCTGCAGCGTACGCGGCTCGTAGCGCCGGGCCGCACGCCCCGACGCATCAATGCCCCGCCCAAATTGGTCGACAGTCTTCGAAATGCCTGCCGTGTCTATAAATCTGCCTAGAAAGCGTGCAGCACTGACGCTGCCAGTCCCGACCGAGACAACACGACGGTCAACTGCGATATCGACACTTCCGAGTCGTCGCGCAACACCGATGCTAACGGTACCCAGAGAAACAACGAGGCGATCGATAACGCCTCTATCGATCTTCTGCCACATCCAGTGTGCAGCGCCGATGGTCGGACGCACGAGAAAAACATCGTAAATCTCGTCGAAGTAACCCTTGTTCAGGAAAAACACGTAGAGCCGTTTCTTCCAGGACGACACCTCACGTCCGTGCGGGCGATTGTGCCGTGTATAGGCCACGACCCATCCGACTACTGCCACGGCGAGCGGCACCAGGACCCACGCGGAGAAGCCTGCCGTTGACTGGGACGGTGCGCCGCCAACGGCTGGCGACAGGAAGTCCGCGAACCAGCGCCATATCACAAGCAGCAGACCCACCGCGATGGCCGAAGGGATGAGCACAGCGGCAACGTGTCTTGCCGAGTAGAACCGCGGCGCGACGCTCGACGCACTGCTCCCGATACCCGGAGGACCGTGACTGAACACCTCTGTGATGCTCTTGAAGAGATACATGGCGGTGAAAAAGACGGTACCGAGACCTACGATCCAGAGCGCGACGTTAGCCGCCGAGAAGCCCTGCGACAGCCACAGGTCTCGATAGGGACCGGAGAAGATCACGAGCGGCGGAATGACGGAAAGCACAAAAGCGCCCGCGAAAAGCCCGCCCATCGCTCGCGGTTGATCATGCTCCGGATGGTCGATACGCCGCTCGGTTGCAGCCAGCGCATTCCCTGTCGACAAGAACAGGAACGCCTTGAAAAAACCGTGCGCGATCAGATGAAAAATTGCTGCAACGAACGCGCCGACACCGCACAAGAGCGTCATGAAACCGAGCTGGCTGATCGTCGAATACGCGAGCGTTCGCTTGATATCGGTCTGAGTCAGCGAGACGACTGCTGCGAAGAGCGCAGTGGTAGCACCGATTACGGCAATCACCGTCATAGCCGTCTGGGACAGCACGATGACGGGGCTCAGTCGAACGAGAAGAAACGGTCCTGCATTCACCATCGTTGCGGCATGAATGAGCGCGGAGACCGGTGTCGGGGCCTCCATCGCCAACGGCAGCCACACGTGTGCCGGCATCTGCGCCGATTTTCCGACCGCGCCGGAAAATAGACACAGCGTCAATATCGTTATGGCGTAGCCTGAAAAGTCACCGCCGGCCTGCGCGCGTGCGAGGATCTCCGGAATGTCGAGCGTGCCGAAGGTCAGGAACGTGAGGATGACGCCGATACCCAACCCGACGTCCGCCACCGAATTCACGAGGAAGACCTTCGTGGCCGCACGGCCTGCCGCGGGCCGGTCCGAGTAATGCGAGATCAGCAAGTATGAGCAGATGCCCATGACCTCCCAGAAGATGAACGTCAAGAGCAAATTGCTGCTCATGACGAGCACCGTCATTGCACCAGTGAACAGCGCCGTTACGGCAAAGAACCGACTGTGCCGGCGGTCACCAATCATGTAACGGGAGGCATAGAATTGGACGATCGTGCTGACGCCCGTCACGAGGAACAGCAGCAGCACGGTCAACTGATCGATATAGAAACCGACGTCGACGACGAGTTCACCGACATCGAGCAAGCGATAGAGCGACACCTCGATCGGGCCGTTTGTGTAGACCTCTACGAATGCCGCGACCGACACGAAGAAGGAAACGGTAACGGCAGGGATCACGAGCCGATGCCCCTTTCCATGCAGACGCTCGCCGAAAAGCGCGAGCGTTACCGCAGCCGCGAGCGGGAGCAGCGGGATCAGTGTGTAGATCGACATGATTCCCTCAAACGCCTCCGCCGGTTTGGAGCAAGAACTCGAAAATCGAATCGCTGAGAAGGCCGAGGGCGATCATCGCTATAGATACAAATCCAAGACAGAAACTCAGGGAGCGCGAGACGACGAGCGGTTCGGAGTCAGCGGTCTGCGGCTGATGGAACCAGTTCGTGAGAATCCTGACGAAATAGGCGAGCGTCAGCAGCGTCGAGGCTACGACCGCGAACGCTGCCAGGTAGTGCTGCGCCTCGAGTGCGCCGAGAACGATATTCCACTTGCCGAAGAAACCTCCGGTTGGCGGAAGACCCACCATCGCAATCGCAACGATGACCAGAGTACCCGTCAGCCATGGCGACCGCTGTTGCATGCTGCGCAGGTCATTGAGCGAGCGCGCACCGTAATAGTGGACCATTGCGCCGGCAATCATGAACAGAGCCGCCTGCATGAAAGCATCGTTTATCAAGTAGAAAAGGCCGCCAGCAAATCCCGTCGGATTTCCGAGGCTCACACCGATTAGGATCAAGCCGACGTGACTGATGCCGCCATAGGCAAACATCCGCCTGAGGTCGGTCTGTATCAACGCGAGCGCGCCGCCAACCAATGCTGCGATGACACCGAGCTCCTCGAGAAGCACGAGCACGGGAACGTGGCCGACCTCGATTCCCGGAGCGATCAACGAGTACTCGATACGCACCCACGCGACGAGCGACACCTTCGTGACCGTGCCGGCGAGCAATGGCGTCACGGCCCCTGGCGCGCTCGCATAGGCGTCCGGCAGCCACCCATGGAGCGGTATCAGCGCCATCTTGATCGATAGGCCGAGGAAAATATAAATAAGACCGCCGGCGACGGCTGTGGATGTGATGATCTCTGGAAGCCGTACCGCCAAGTCTGCCATGTTGAGCGTGCCGGTGACGGCATAGAGGTGCGCTACACCGAGAAGATAGAGCGTCGCACCCAGCGAGCCGAGAAGCAGGTAGCGGAATGCGTAAACGAGTGCGCTCCCCCCTGCGGCACCAACGAGTGCGTAGGCAGAGATAGCAACGACTTCCAGAAAGACGAAAACATTGAAAAGGTCTGCAGCGAACACGATGCCGACGAGACCGGACACCAGCAAGAGTATCAGCGTGTAATAAGGCATGCTCTTGTCGAGGCTCGACGAGGCGACGACTCCACTGTAAATCAACGTCAGTAACGCGATGATGCTGACAGTCAGGACCATGACCGCCGCGAGCGGATCGTCGATCCAAGCGATGCCGAGAGGCGCAGCCCAGCCGCCGAGCGCGTATTCAATCGAGCCTTCGCTGAGCACGGTCCGCAGATTGACAATTCCCAGGACGACCATGAGGCTCTGTGCGGCCATCGCCAGCGGCCCGCACCACGATCGCCGTTTCGCCGTCAACATGGGCATCGCAATGCCCGTGACGAACGGCACGAGAAAAAGAAGAATGGGCAGGTTACTGCTCACTCGACACGCTCCAATATTTCTTCCTCGTCGAGGCTCCCGAACTTCCGGTAGATCCCCGAAACGAGCGCGAGCGAGACGCCTAACGTGGCGACCTGGACGACGATGGCCGTGACGGTCAAGACGTGCGGCAGCGGATTCGCGTACAAGGTCGCGTCCACGGCTCCCGAGTCAGCGAGAATGATCGGAACCGTGGCTCCGTCCTTGGCGCTGAATGCGACGAGAAAAAAGATCGCGCTCGTCTGAACGATATAGAGCCCGATGAGCTTCTTCACGAGATTGGGGTGTGCCGCCATGATGTAGACGCCCCACAAGAATAGAATCACGAAGACGATGAAGTTCGGCCGCTGGAGCCATGCCTGTACTAGCTCAACCATGAGAAACCTCGTCGCCTTCAAAGGAGAGGCTGATCGCGATCGACACTCCGGTGACTGCGACGTCGGCCGCAACACCAATTTGCGTCAACATGATCCCGAGATAGTGTCGCGAAGGTTCGTCCAGAGCTGGGATCTCGAGATGCGTGTAGTTCAAGAATTGCCCACCACCGATGAGACATAGGCCGCCGACGCCTGCGAATATCAGCAGGCCAAGGCCATCACCGTGAAGCACTATCTGCGCTAGACGGCTGTCGTCTGCATTCACTCCGAAGATCAGGATCGCGAGAATCATGCTGGCAGCAAGCACGACGCCGCCGACGAACCCGCCGCCCGGTCCGTGCTGTCCGAATATCAGCACATAGAATCCGAAGAGCTGGGCGACTGGGACTACGATACGTCCGAGCGTTCGAACGATTGCGCTGTCGTGCGGGTGAATCATGTGCCTCGCCTCAGGATTAGCGCGCAGGCGATGCCCGCCGTGAAAATGACAATGGTCTCAACGAGCGTATCCAGCGCGCGGTAATCCATGAGAACGGCCGTCACGGTATTCGGGGTGCGTGTTTGCTCGACGCTGTTCTCGAGATACTCCGGAGAAATATGCGTGCTTGCAGGAGAGAGCGGATCGCCGAAAGCGGGCAGATCACCGGCGCCGTATAAGAGCAGTATGGCGAGCAGCGGCAGAGCAACGAACGCGATCCACGGCACGGGTGGGCGGCGAATTTGCGTGTCCTTCTCCGCCATGCGAAAGAGCGTCAACAGAAAAAACACGGTCGCGAGACCGGCGCCGACGACTGCTTCGACGAACGCTACGTCCACGGCACCGAGAAGTGCCCAGACCAGCGCCAATGCGAAGCTATAGGAACCGAGGATGAACACCGCCGAGATGAGATCCTTGACGACGATCGCCCCGGCCGCCGTCATGATCAGCAATACGAGAAGCGGAAACTCAAAAGTCATTGATCGTCTCCCTTCCCGGGCCGAAGACCCGAGCGGTACGCCGCACGAACCGTTGCGTGAGCGATGACCGGGTTGAGCAGGTAAATGAGCCCGAGCACGACGATGATCCGCAAGAAATTCGTGTTGAAACCTTCGTATACCGCGAGCCCGAGGAGAACGAACAGCGCTCCGAGCGAGTCCGTGACCGACAAGGCGTGAGCACGTGAAAAAACGTCCGGGAGCCGCAGCATGCCAATCGAGCCGACGACGAGAAAAAACAGACCGATGACGATGAGAGCTATGCCTAACCAGCTCATTGCCGCTCCTCCCCACGTTCCTCGAGAAACTTCGCGATAGCCAGGGCGCCTACGAGGTTAAGGAGCGCGTAGCCAGTGGAGATATCGACGAACATGTCGACTCGGTCGAATGTCGTGCCGATGACGACGAGCAACACGATGGCCTTCGTCGAGATACCGTTGAGCCCAAGCACGCGATCGAAGGCGGTCGGCCCGCGGACAACCCGATACAAATAGACGAGCATCAATACCGTCAGAGTCGTCAGCACAAATAGAAAAAACGAGCTCACCGTTCACCCTCCGTCGCCGCGAATACACCGGCGATTTTGGCTTCGAACGAACCGTCCAAGAGATCCTTGCGCGACTCCTCGTCGATCGCGTGTACGACGAGCTCGCCGGGTGCGACCTCGACCGTGATCGTGCCGGGCGTCAGAGTAATCGAGTTACCGAGTGCGACGAGCTCTCCGTCGCGCGTGAACTTCGTCTTATGACGGACGAGCTCGGGTGAGATCGGAAGCTTTGGATCGAGAATGAGCCGGCTCACGTGAAGGCCGCTTTTCAGGATGCGCCCGAAAAGCCACGGCTGATACGCGAGCGCCGCGAACCACGACAAGCGCCGCATGTGCGGTAGAGCGGGATTCAGCCACGCGACCAAGGCAGAAACGACAGCGCCCACGATTACGTGAGCAGGATCGTAGGTCGCCGACAGGACCAGCCACAAAGCAAACAGTATGACGGCCGTCAGGATTCTCATAGCTCCACCGGCTCCCAGGTCGCGTTCGTGTTATAGCGATAAAAAGTGAAGGTCTCGGGGTCGATCGCGACGAGGTTCACCCAACCGTTGTGAAAGAACTGCTGAAGTAGCTCGTGTTTAGCGATTATTCCTCCGATGATCGCAGGCTTTGCCTCGATGACGGCAAGCAGGCGTACTGGCTCGTGGTAGTGAGTCTCGGCGTTATTGACCGTCTGCAGCGGCAGTCCTGTCGCGAGATCGCTCTGCGCACCATACATCACGCCGACACCACCCACGATATTGTGAATGACTTTGCTGCCGCTACCGTACTTCCATGGGTCCGTTGCAGACGTGTAGTACTGCATATTGATCCACTGGGTAACGACGAGCGGCGCCGTCATGATTGCCTCGAGAATCGCCCCTTCGGGATCCGTGCTGGCGTCGTAAGAATGCAGGAAACTGCGACCACCGATATCGAGCCCCTTGGTCAACACTCTGCGGCCGATGGTGAACGCAGCATTGCCAGATAAACCCCACTCGGGTCGCGTGTTGGCCCAGTCGAAAGTTCTTGCTTCGACGTGCGCATACGCTTGCTTGGCCGTCATACCGCGAGGCGTTCCGGGAATTTTTCCGCAGCGCTCGAGCGCCTGCTGCTCGCCGGCCTCGACGAATACCTTACGGAGCCTCTCCAGGTCATCGCGATGGCTTTCGGGCAGGTCGACTAGATCGTAGAAGTCGATTCGATCAGACGTCGTGTTGTGCTTTGCTGGGAGAAACCAGGTGTCGTCGGGAATCTCGATTCCCTGCCTCGCAAGCTCGGCACGCACTTCAGGATTGTTACCCATGGCGGCAAACGTGCGCGCGTTCGGGTCACCGTGACGCCCACCGCACGCGCCGCAGTCGAGCGCAGCAAAGTAGGGATTGTTGTCGGTCTCGCTGCCATGACCGCAAAGCACGACGAAGCGACCGAAATTTTTCGTGAGGCCGATCGCGCGCAACCCACCGCCGACGAACTTAGCCTGCTGCTCGATCGTATAACCATACGTCAGGTCAATAGGCTGCCCGCCAACGTGCGGCGCCTCACCCGTTCCACCGCCAACGTTAATCTCGGTCACGACGGGTTGCAGGAATATTGCGCGAATAGCGCGTACGAGCGCGTTGTAGGGCCGCCGTAGCAACGTCTTGCCGAGCAACGCGGCGCTGAAAAACAACCCCAGTACGTCGACGAGTAAAAATGCCGCTATAGGATTGTGCTTGAGCTCATGAAACAGATGCTCTACGAAGTGCTTCCAACGAGAACCGGAGGCGTAGCTTTGGAGCGCATGCTCCTGCCCCTGGCGTGGCAACTCGACTAGTGCGTTCGACGGAGTGAGCAACACAGGACAGAGCGGGAACGATTCTTCGGTGTCGTAGCCTCGATGGCTGATCGGGATACCGAAAAACCCGGCGTAGCCGAACGTCTCAACCGGTCCTGCCGCTTCGAAATTGCGGCGAAACGGCTCCGAGCGCACGTCGATGCAGAATGCGGCCTGCGCCAGAGGACGCTCGGCGAGGGCCGGCGCTTTGCCTCTGTGTGCTGCGATTTTCGACAACAGGTCGTGACGATAGGAATCCTCGTACGCCTCGAGCCAAACCGGGAGATGCTGGTCGGGGTGAAATGCGTCGAGCCAACGCAGGAGCGTGGTCGCATTGTCTTTCGTCATTGCCTGAACGACATCCGCGGAAAGTCCGAGAAACTGCCCGAGGTGAAATAGACGCCATGCGTCACGGCACACCGCAAGCTTGTTCGGACCGACCGATGCCGCGGGTGCCTCGCCGTGATCTTCTAGATACTTCGTGATCGCCGCGAGCGTGCCATCGACACCCCACTGGCGGCGTGCCTCGACACCGACGAGCTCGGCCTCATAGAACAGCCGAACGGCGAGATACTGCACGACGTCGATCGGATTGGCTTTCTGTATCGGATCGTCCGGGTTCAAGCCGCGCCAACGTATTAGGCCCGTCCAGCCGGGAAGCTGGGCGAGCACGCGCATCAGGTAATCGGGCCAGCGGGCTTCGGGAATCCCGAGCGCCTCGAGCGATTTCTGGATCGCAGCCTCCGGCTCATCGGGCAGAGCAGCGACCTTCTCTGCGAACCGATCGATACCGATCAACCGACCGCTCACATCGTGCTGGGCGAGCTCGCGCCACGCGGCGTAGAACCCCGCCTCCTTTGCCGGCATCTCCCATCCGGCCATACCCTCATCGACGAACGACGACACCCACTTGATCACGGGCGCATCGATCGCCGCGACAATCGACGATCCCGTCAGCTCATCGATCCAGTCACTGAGCGCGCGGCGAAAGGGTAGCTCGATCCTCGCGACCTCGTCGCTCTCGACAGCCTCATCTCGACGGTTGAGCCGAGGGTCCCTGAGTTCGAGCGCAGACAGCACCTGCCGCCAGAGGTTCTCGAGATCAACATCGGTCGAAGCGCTTTTGCGTGGCTGTGACAGCGCGCCCTCACTCGTAAACTGCCAGTCGAACAGCGCAGGCTCGAGCCCGTCGATGCCGTGCAACAAATGAAGCCGCTGCACCTCGGCTGCCGAGATCGTCCGCGATCCGAGCGAAATCGACTCGTCGCTTCCGGGTCCGAGCCGCGCGAGAGCGCTATCTACACTGCGCTCTGTGATACGACCGCTTTCATAGAGACCCCGGTATTCCTCGACCGACAGATACCCGTCGGCGCCGAATAAATGCTTCGCCTGGCGACAAGCCTCGTCGAACGGCAGATGCTCGAGGCCTTGGATCGGGTTGTGAGACACATACCCTTTCATCGGCCAGAACTGACTGACAGGCGCAACCGCCTCTTCGATCAGCTCGTGCAGCGTCGTGCTCGTCGCGGACATCGCCGATCCTACTTCTTGCGCGCCGACAATAAATGATCCGAAAGCTTTCGGTGGCCGTCCAGCCCCGCGACCTCGAGCTCGCGATCGTTTTCATTGAACTCGCGTTTTAAGGCAGCCAAGTTGGCCATGACCGTGTGGTCGATAAGCTTTGCGCCCGACAAATCCACGATGATCTTCTTCGCAGTTTGCTTGCCGATGCGGCCCTTGAGCGCGATCCAGGTACTGAACACCGCGGAATTGTCGACCTTGATCGTTGCCGTATCGCCGCCTTGGGCATCGGCCGTGATGCTCGGCTTGAACAACGAGCCGATCGGCGCACCGTTGACGACATGGATGACGGCCTTAACGGCAATGCCTATGAGTATGCCGATCAACAAATCGGTCGCTAAAACGCCGAGAATCGTCGATACGAAGATGATGAGTTGCTC
>JAOTTJ010000420.1 GCA_029864465.1 Gammaproteobacteria bacterium
GACGGCACCTATCTTCGCCGATGACTTGCCGCCGTCGAGCAGCCGCGCAACCTCGACGTAGGTCAACCGGGCGGCTGAGCGCATGACACCCTCGAAGAAACGAGAGCGCGTGATATTTCCTCGCCCGTCGACTGTCATCTCGCAGCATAAACATAGCCGATCGACATGCGGATTCAGCGAGCATAGGCCGTTGGATAACGCCTCGGGTAGCATCGGTAACACGCGATCAGGGAAGTACACCGATGTGCCGCGCGCACGCGCTTCGGTGTCGAGCTCGGTACCCGGCTCGACGTAGTGACTGACATCTGCAATCGCAACGATGAGCCGCCAATTCTCGCCCTTGCGCTCGGCATAGACTGCATCGTCGAAATCACGCGCGTCGGCGCCGTCAATTGTGACGAGCGGCAGCTTGCGTAAGTCTTCGCGATCGCGCTTCGCGCTCGCAGGCACTTGCGGCGCGAGATCGGCGATCTGCGCGTCGACCGACTCAGGCCATTCGTGCGGTAGCCCGTGGGCGAGGATCGCAACGTCAGTCTCGATCCCCGGGTCGTCCATGCGGCCGACGACCCTGACGACGCGACCGATTGCATCGGTCCTCGCCGTCGGGTACTGGACGACCTCGACGCGAACGATGTCGCCGCCCCGGGCACCGCCAGTCTCGCCGCGCGGGATCAAGACACGTTCGGACCCATCGCCTTCGCTGAAGACGAGATCGATGCCGCGTTCACGCGTAAATCGCCCCACAATCTCGGTGCGCGCACGCTGGAGAATCTCAACGACATGTCCTTCGCGGCCGCCGCGGCGGCTCTCACTTACGTGCACGGCAATACGGTCGCCGTCCCAGATCGGCGCCATTTCGCGGGCAGACAAATAGATGTCTTCCGACTCGTCGTCAGGAATCAGGAAGCCGTAGCCGTCGCGATGCGCCTGCACACGACCCGTAATGAGATCGAGATGGCGCGTCAGGCAATAGGCCTTGGCACGGTTACGCAGCAACTGAGCATCGCGCACCATGGCTCTGAGGCGGTTCTCGAGCGCACGCCGATGGGCTTCCGTGCGGATACCGAATTGTTCGGCGAGAGAGACGAGCACGAGCGGTCTGCCCATGGCCTCCATGACCTTGAGGATCTCCTCACGCGAGGGGATCGGATGCTCGTACTTGGACTCGCGCGCTTGCTTGCCGGGACGCTTCGCCACTATGCGCGTTGCCCGCGTGAGCCGGGCTGCTCGATATCGGCTATCACGGGCGCATCATAGCCGCAGTTCTGGCTAAAATCGCCTGCGGGTGCTGTTTGACAGCCCACAGGCCAGTCAGTACATTCGAGCGCCTTCCACCTGCCCAGGTGGCGGAATTGGTAGACGCGCGGCGTTCAGGTCGCCGTGTCCTTGCGGATGTGCGAGTTCGAGTCTCGCCCTGGGCACCATAAAACCTCGGTTGATACGGCCAATCGAGTATCTGGCCACGGCAACGATGCAGTACTTGGTTGTTCCTAGTTCGCGTGGGTGAGCTCGTTGTAGAGCACCGGCAGCAATAGGTCAGGTGGCTCAAAGCCCCATTCGGCATCGATGTCGGCAGTCGGTCTCGCCGCCGTGATCTGTTCGAGCGTCATGCCTTGGTCGATGAGCCGCGAAACCCGGTCCCGCACCTCGATCGCCATATCGCGGAATTTGATGACATCATCGCGCGTCGACAGGACACCGTGGCCCGGGATGATCGTCGTGTTGGGCCCGGCCATATCGATGAGCAACTGCAGTGCCGCCAGCGACCCCTCGAACGTTCCGCCGCTCTGATCGTCGACGCGCGGGTAGGCTACCGTTCGAAAAACGTCGCCCGCGTGGATCACGTCCGATCCCAAAAAGTGAATGTAGCTGTCACCGTCCGTATGCGCCGGGGGTGTCGGGACGACCCGGATGTCCTGGCCGTTCAGATGCAACGTTACGGCCGCACCGAACGTCAGCACAGGCAGCGCCGCTTTCGCCGTGCCGCGTTGGGTTAGCCGCAGGTAAACATTGTCTCTGGCGACGATGGGTATACCCATGCCGCCGAAGTAGGCATTGCCGCCGACATGATCCGGATGAATATGCGTGTTGATCAGGAAGCGAATAGGCTGATCGGAGATCTTTCGAATCGCAGCGTAGATCTTCTCCGACAGCGGCGCGAACTGATCGTCGATCATGATGATGCCATCGTCTCCAACCAATAGACCGATGTGGCCGCCGGTGCCTTCCAAATAATAAAGACCCGCCGCGACCTGGTGCGGCGTAATCTGGATCGCGTTCCAGTCGCGGTTCTGCTGACCGAACGATGCGGACATCGCCAATGCTGACGAGACTGCCACCAAAGCCAATAGCCAAGATTTCATGTTCATGATGCCTGTTCCCTATAATTCTTCGACCGGCCGTTCGTGCCTATCATAGCGCCGCTCGGTTCGAGTGGCGAATTCATTCGAGGCTGACTCAGCGCCTCGAAACTCTCGGCAATGAGCGCACACCGGGCCACACCGGAGACCAGCCAGCCCTCGTGAGCCGGGGGTTCTCAAACGCTATAATCTGGCGATGAATCGGGCCGCAACCTCGCATGGCTCGGAGAATGAGATGCAGAAGCGGCGACTTTTCCGCCTGACTCTATTGGTATTGGTCACAGCACCGTGCATCGGCCAAGCCCAGCTCGGCATGCGAGGCGGCACACCGATGACGTTCTTCGTCACGAGCGAGCCGATTGGCGACGGCGGCAATCTC
>JAOTTJ010000421.1 GCA_029864465.1 Gammaproteobacteria bacterium
TACCTGCGCGCCGCCAGGCCCGTGATGATGAAAGAAGACTAACTGCAGCAATACTGAGCCGCAGAGGCTGGCGCCCCACGCTGCGCGGCGCTAAAATGCCGCCCTCGGTGCGGGAATAGCTCAGTTGGTAGAGCGCAACCTTGCCAAGGTTGAGGTCGCGAGTTCGAGCCTCGTTTCCCGCTCCAAAAACCCCTAGAAAGACAAGTAGTTACCGAGAGACAGATCGCTCGGCCGCCGCTCCGTACTCAATCCATACTCAAAACGGTGACAAGCTCGAGCGGCTCTCAACCCCAGGCGGGATCTCAGATACTCGTAGCACAAATCAGCGATGCGGGTTGCTAGTCTTCACCATCTTTACGGAACAGGCGCTCAAACTCGGTATTGTTGGCCTGAAGCTCGCGCAATAGCTGCCATCTTCCAGATTCGGAACTCTCCTCGGGATGAGAAGTATCGCGGCGCGCAGCTCGCTCTTGTTCGAGCCGTTTCAAGACGGCATCGTGAATGATCGTCGTCTGTTGCGACATAATGCGCATGAGTATCGGACTGGCGTTGTGAGGAGTCTGTGACGGAAGTCTCAAAAGGCATGCGACTGCGTAGTTCGAGAAGAGACTCTGGTTTCTTCGAGGGGGCGCTGGTGGCCGCGGAAACAACCCCCGGCTCCGGCCGGGCTTCTCTGTGGCAGACTGACCCTTGCCATGACCGACGCCAAGCATTCATTCGCGATCAAGAGCGCTGCTCACTTGCTCAAGAAAGCAAAGTACGACAGCGATCGGTTCAACCAAAAGGCGAACGATCAAGTGACATGGTCATATGCTGCCATCGACTACGTATTGCGCAAGCTACTTCGAGTCGGATTGGGATGAACTGCGTGTGCCGATCCTGCCTCCCGATCCGGATAATCCGGGTCAGTCGCTGCCGTTTCCGGTCAATACCAGCGAAGGCCAGGCCGAAGCATCGGGCGCGGAATTCTCGCTCACGTATCTGCCGAGCGAGCGCTGGCTCATCAATTTCGGCCTTGGCCTGATTGACACGAATTGGCTCGATCTTGGTGACATTGATCCTTCCGGCAACGGTATTCAGCCGGGTTCACCGTTCGCTTATGCACCCGAGTCGAGCTACTCGCTTGGTGTCACGTACGACATGCCGTTGTCCAACGGTGGCCACGTCATGTTCGTTGGGCAGTACGGCTGGCAAGACGAGTACGTGCGCGACCCAGCCGCGCAGCGTACGCCGGTCGATGCCAACGGCAATTTCATCATGGAGCCGTCTTACGGCATCCTGAACGGGCGCCTTGTGTACGAGCCCGCTGGTGCAGACTGGACCGTTGCGCTCTGGGGACGCAATCTCACCGACGAGTACTACATTAACGGCGGCTTCGATACGCGTTTCGTCTGAGGATATGACTTTACGGTCATCGGACGTTCGCGCGAGGTTGGCATGTCGCTCGGATTCAGCTTCTAGCGGAAGCGCTCGACTGATGCACTCTCGGAAAAGGGGCGGCCAGTAATGGCCGCCCCTTTTCTTGGATGGCCCATCGATGCAGGGGCAGCATGCAGGGTCATGCGCCGTTGTTCACAGCCGTGCATACGGTGCTGTGAATACAGCAAATTCAGCGCTCTGCGTATCCCGGACGGTAAAACAATCTGCTGACAGTTCGAAGCCGGAATATGTGAGAAAGATATGGTCAACCACAATAGTTCGGTCTCGCAAACATTCGCGTTGTTGATAACCGCGTCCACAAATTACGTGGTCGCATGATGCCTCCGGCTATCATCGTCTATGGAAGCTGGTATGAAGGATTCGCGAGTGGCGGCGTCAACGTGGATCCGAATTTCCCGAATCCGATTGTGCTCCTGAAGTCGGATCTTCCATCGGAGGTCACCTTATTCATCGCGAGGCATTATGGCTCACGACGAAAGCATCGCAGTTGCGTATGCGGTTCAGCCGAAGTAGCTTTCTCCTTATCTCATTCATTATCTAGGGGGAGTCGATGAATCCAGTCGCAAAGAGATCGGGCATGACGGCGACGTCGTTCCTTCTGATTGCATGCACGATCTCGGTCGCATCCGCACAGCTCGAGCCGCCCGAATTCCCGGGCCTTCGCGGCACGCCGGTCGCGTCGAACCCGCCACCGGACGTGCGCAGCCACGGTGCGGGACCGGAGTGGGACGCGCGGCCGCCGCCGGGCGTTGAACCGCTCGAAGTGGACCTCTTCACGAGCAAGGATTTCTATCGGGACCGTGACCACTGGATGGATCAGCGGTATTGGCGCTGTAACAGTCCGAGGCAGATCGCCGATATGCGTAGCGGCGGACCGGGTACGGGCACGCTCGATCCGCGCATCGGCCATAACCCGCCCGTCACGGCCCGCTGGGGCGACTGCGAGATGGATTGGCCGCGCGAGAACATCGTCAGTCCCTATCCGTTCGACAGCGCCGGAGCGCATTACGCGGCGCTCATGGCCGACGCCCGCTCGCGCGGCGGGCCGACTCCGCATACTTATGAGACGATGCCCAAATGGGATGGCGTGTACTCGGACCGGAGTCCAGATGCGCTCCACTGGAACTTCATGCGCGCGAATCAGACGCCGACGATATTGTCGCTGCTGACGCCCGAGTATCGACAACACTTCGTGCAGCAGATGTATCACGAGGGTGTCACTGCCGCTCACGCATGGTCCGCATCGTATTGCTGGCCCGAGGGATTCATGCGGCAGTGGGCCACGGGCCCGAGGCCAA
>JAOTTJ010000422.1 GCA_029864465.1 Gammaproteobacteria bacterium
AGCGTGCTTGCAGCAATGAAAGCCGAAAACAAGAACATTCAGTGGGAACACTCGTATGTTGCTGGCGACAAGACGGTTTGCATCTATATCGCAGACAACGAAGGACTAATTCAAGAGCACGCGCAGCGTAGTGGATTTCCGGCCACAGCGGTTACCGAGGTCCGAAAGATCATCGATCCCGTAACGGCTGAAGGCTAGCGTCTTTTGGTCTTCTCGTTAATATCCGATTCTGGCCGAGAACAGACCTCCGTTAACATTGAAGATGCCCATTACGGAACACCTGAGGATAAGTCTTGAAGACGAATTGGTGGCCGGTCTGAGTTGCCCTCGCGGCTTGACCGCCTTGATGCTTCTCTTCGTTGTCCCAGCTGCTTGGGCGCAAATGGAATGGCGCGAATATCCAAGTATGGAGCGCGGCTGGAGTCGGGACGCCGACATCGATTATGGGTATCAGGAGCCTGGCGAGTTCGTTGTCGGTCGTCTGATGTTCCCGCAAGCGCGTGAAGGCTACGCGCTCGGCGTTGGCTCTGGCGATTGGCGGCAGGGTGGCACGGCATGGACCGTCGACTATCCGGAAGGCGACCGCGTGTTTGCGAGCGTGCTGAAGCGGTTGAGCATGATCGACGTTCGCCTCGTTGAGCAGCCCGTGAATCTCGACGAGGATATCGACGTCTATTACTGGCCATTCCTGATCTCAGGTCTGGTTGGGGCCTGGGATCTGACCGATGCACAAGCGCTCAAGCTGCGCGAGTATCTTCTACGGGGAGGCTTTCTGCTCTGCGACAGTTTTTACGGTGCCGTTGAATGGGAAGGCTTTGTGCGAGGGATGATTCGCGTCTTTCCGGACCGACCCATCGTCGAGCTAGCCGACACGCATCCGATCTTTCATTCCGTCTACGATCTGAGCGACAAGCCGCAGATACCGACCTGGCAGCATCTGCCGCGCGGTTACCGCAATGGCGGTGCGGAGCCACGCTGGCGGGCGATTCTCGACGACGACGGCCGCGTGATGGTCATGATCACGTTCAACAACGATATCGCCGACGGTTGGCAGCGCGCCGACGAGTACTATTATCCGGCGGAGGCGGCCAGTGCGTCGATTCGCTTGGGCGTCAACTTTGCCGTCTATGCGTTGACTCACTAGGGATTATCGGGCGATCTCTCGTCGCCAAGCAGCCGCTCAGGCCACACCCTAAGCTGACGATCCGTCCGCGGCCGGGCTCAGATGCCCATGTACCAGGCCCAACCGCTTTGCACGCGTTGGAACGTGTCTTCGTCGTAATCATCGAGCACGACGATACGGCGCAGAAACTTTCTGCTTTTCGCACCGAGCTGAGTTTCTAGCCTCAAGCGCAGCGGCGCGCCATGGCCCATTGGCAGGTCGCGGCCGTTCATTCCGTACGCCAGGATGGTTTGCGGATGCAGCGCATCGAGCATGTCGACACTGCCGATTCGGTTGTCGTAAGAGTAGAACTCGACGAATCGTGCGCTTGGCTTTACGCCGGATGCCTCGAGCAGAGTCCGTAACGGCACGCCAGTCCATTGGGCGATGGCCGACCAGCCTTCTTCACACGTATGTCGTGTGATTTGCGTGCGCGATGGCATGCGTTTGAGATCGGAGAGTGAATAGGCGCCCGGCCGGGTCACGCTTCCTTCGACGCTCAGTGTCCAGCTGGCAAAGTTCTCTCTGAGCAGGCGTTCGTAGGTCGGACCATGGGTCGGATCAAAAAAACGCTCGCTCGAGTTGCCGGGGTTGATCGTGCCGATTGCGGCGGCCGCGGAGATGTCGCTGTAGTCGTATTCGCGAACAAGCGATTGGCCCGGTAGCAGCAAACGATGGGCTTTGTAGGTCAGCAGATCACCTATTCTGAGCAGGTGCCCGTAGGTCGGCGGCACCGTGTCGGCGCAACCTGTAAGCATGACGCCTGCAGAGGAGACCAATCCATTGATGAAGGTACGGCGGGGTAATCGACGTTTGCTCATACTCATCTCCCTAAAATCATTGCGCGTACTTGCTCACGGAATCCGGTCAGCACGACCATCGCGACGTGCACGACTAAGAACAGAAAGAGGACGACGAATCCGACGAAATGTAACGTCCTGGCTGACTGATAGCCGCCGAATACATCCAACAGTATCGGGTAGGCTGCCGTGACTGCCGGTGACATCGTCAGCCCCGACACGACCATGAAAGGCAGCACGACGAACGCGACGGTCGTATACGTACATCGCTGTAATAGTCCATAGGGTAGGCCGGCGCCGGACGAGCCGAACTGCAAACGAAGATGCGCCTTGATGTCCTGCCACAGCGTCCGCGGTAACAGCTCTCTCGCCCGCGGCAAAAGATTGCGTCGGGCATGTCCGGTCAGGACCCCTGCCAATGCGTAGTACGCACCGGCGACAAAGAAGAACCAGCCAGCGAGGAAGTGCAGGCTGCGCGCCCAGCTGTTCTCGTTGAAGATCAGGTACATGCGATTGGCGCTAATCGGCGCGTTTGGCACGTCTGCGAATACGGCGCCCTGTTCCCATCCCTCAGGCCGGTGATTGTCGCTGATCGGCAGCTCCAAAATCGCCGGCGTCAAAGCGTTTCCGACCTCACCCCAGTACAGCCGCGGATGGGCCATCAGAATGACGAAGCCGGAAAAGCCGAGCGCGAGGAAGCTGAATGCCACGACCCAGTGACAGATCCTTGTCCAGAGGCGGTGGCCTCCGGACTCGACAGACGATGTGGCTGA
>JAOTTJ010000424.1 GCA_029864465.1 Gammaproteobacteria bacterium
ATCCTCGCGGCCTCTGCGACACCAATTTTTGCATTGGCCGGGATCGTCGTATTCGGGGTTATTGCCGTCGGCGCGTGGCCGGATTTCTGGCGCGCATTGGTGAGTGGCGAATTTGTCGGTGTAGAAGGCATCTATACGTTACCCGTATCGCCGATCAAGTTCTTCGTCGTCGCCGGTAGCGTCGCTGCCGTGCTGGCCTATGCGGGACAACTGATCGTGGCTGCACGGGCGAGCTCCAGCCTGAGCCTGTTGATGGCAGTCGGCATCGTTGCCGTCATCGGTCTCTGCGTTCTTTTGGCGTGGAACGTGCTGCCGACTGACCGTCAGGTCGGGATGCTGGCGATCGCCGGTGTGCTTGCACTGATCGCGGCCGGTACGCCGATCGCCGTCGCATTGCTCCTCGTCGGCTACGTCGGGCTCGCGCTGCTAAAGCGGGATTTCGGCATTGCTACCGATACGCTGTCGCTCGCCGCGCAGGGCACGGTCGCCGAGTACGTGTTCGCAACCGTTCCCCTGTTTGTTCTCATGGGTCTGTTCGTTAGCGTGTCGGAGATTGGTCGCGACAGCTTCCGGGCAGCGCAGCATGCGTTGGGCCACCTGCGCGGCGGTTTGGGACTTGCAACCGTGGCTGCGAATGCGGTGTTCGCCGCAATCACCGGGATATCGATCGCATCGGCAGCCATTTTCTCGAAGATCGCCGTACCCGAAATGATGGCCCGTGGTTATACGGCGCGTTTTGCCGTGGGCCTCACAGCGGGATCGTCAGTCCTTGGAATGCTCATTCCGCCGAGCCTGCTGCTAATCATCTACGGGGTCATGGCGGAGGTCTCGATCGGCGCGCTGTTCCTGGCCGCGATCGTGCCAGGCATCCTGCTCGCCACGGCGTTCGCCATCGGCGTCGTTGCAATGGCCTGGGCGTGGCCCGAATTCGTCGGCGACGTCCAGCGGGCCGCTGCAACCGACCGTGACATGCGCACGCGAGAAGCGTTATTGGCTTTCCTACCCGTCCTGCTGCTGATACTCCTCGTGCTCGGCGGCATCTATGGCGGAATCTTCACGCCGACCGAGGCTGGCGCCGCTGGAGCTTTCGCGGCCATGTGCATCGCGCTTATCCGGCGCAAGTTACCCTGGCGCGAGCTCTGGGACGTCATCAACGAGACGGGTCAGGTCACGGTCACAATTCTGTTCCTGATCATCAGCGCAAGCACCTTCAGCCGCATGCTAACGCTGACCGGTCTTCCCGCCGAGATGGCGGGGTTTCTAGGCGGGCTCGGGCTGGGCCTAGGCGGGTTTCTGGCCGGCTATCTGCTGCTTCTGATCGTGCTCGGAACGGTGCTCGACTCGACATCGATCCTGCTGATCCTCCTGCCGCTGGCGTTGCCGGTCGTCACCGAGCTCGGCGGCAACTTGATCTGGTTCGGTATCGTTACGGTCATCGGTGTCGAGATCGGGTTGCTGACGCCACCGCTAGGCCTGAGTGTCTATGTCATCCAATCGACACTCGACGACGCGCGAATCGGCCTCGGCACAATTTTCAGCGGTGCGTTTCCGTTCGTGCTGATCACGCTGGCCGTCACGATCTTGCTGATGGTCTTCCCGAGCCTGAGTCTCGTGTTCAGTTAGGGCAGCACACGCTCGCTAATCGCCCGTGTACCGGAATACGAACAATCCTGTGCCGACACATGACTCACCCTGCCCCATGCAGGATTCGCCGTTGCGATCGGAAGCGTAGACGAGACCGCGATGGTCGATATCGACATCCGTAAGCTGAATCACGCCGGGCCGCGCTTGTGACGGCCGCGGGCTCGCGTTGGTCTTCGGGATGTAATAACCAATCTCCCTGAGATTCTGCGGATCCGAGATGTCGAGAACTCTGACGCCAGCGTTCAGATAAGCGACCCATGCCACTTTGTCTTCGAAGCGGTTGAGGTAACCGTTGACCGTTTCGGCGTGTTGATGCGGGCCGAAGTTACCGCCGATGTCGCAGAACTTGCCTATGGGAACCTGCCAGGTCGACACGGGCATCGGATGGGTTTCATGGGTGATATCGAACATATAGACCCTGCTCTTGAGACCATGCGGGCACTCCTGTCCGTCATACTCGTCGCTGACCAATGCGTAGGTTCTAGGTAGCTCGCCATCAGCCGCCGTGACGTTCGGCACCTCGTCGTAGACGATCGGTGACACGGTGTGTGGCCCTCGACCCGGCGGCGAGGTGTCGTAAGACCACACCAGCTCGGGGTTGGCTGGATCAGAGATGTCCCAGGACGCCACATGGCCACTGCCGATGCGAAATCCCGCGTACATCCTGTTATTCGCCTCATCCACGATGGGATGGTGCACGTACTGTCCCTCGAAGCCTGCTTCACCGTTTTTCTGACCCGGCAACCAGGCCCGTCCGACGAACTGAGGATTCGCAGGGTCCTTGAGGTCCCAGATATGGACGATTGTCGTCCTGAAGCCCGGCTCTCCCGAGGCGCTGTAGAAGAGCCCCGTTTCCGGTGACCAATGGCCTTTGTGTGCCCGATTTGTCAGCCTTCCGCCGCACCCGGGCCCACAGGAGTTCTCCGGCGTCGCGTTGATCTCCGCAACGAGCTCGATTCGTGAAGGATTCGTGCTTCGAGACGTGATATCGAAAATCTGAAACTTCAGGTCTTCACCGGCCTCGGAGTTGCGGATGAGATAGTCCCGCCCCGGCGGGTCCGAGTCGAACGCGTAGTCGTAAACAACCGAC
>JAOTTJ010000423.1 GCA_029864465.1 Gammaproteobacteria bacterium
AGGGTGGCATTACGGGCCGACTGATCACGGCGGCTAGAGTTTGGCTGCGCCGCGTTCCGAACGAGCTGTCGTACGTCAGCTTGTTCTCCAACCTCATGCTGGCGTCGATCCTCGGCTCGGCGACCGCACAGATTGCCGTCATGAGCAGGGTCATGGTGCCGTCGATGGAGCGGGCCGGATACGACCGCTCCTACGCAGCGGCCATCACGGCCGCCGGCGGTTTACTCGGGCCGATCATCCCGCCGAGCATGGCCTTCATCATGTACGGTGTCGTGAGTCAGGTCTCGATCGGGCGGCTGTTCATCGGCGGCATTATTCCGGGGCTCCTGCTATTCGCGTTCATGTGTATCTATATCGCTTTGCGCCCCGCCAAGTTGCGCGACGCTACGGAGCAGATCGAGATCGACGGCGCTGACAGCAGCAAGTGGCGCGCGACGCGAAACGCACTGCTTAGCCTGTCGATCCCGGCGATTATCGTCGGAGGCATCGCGCTGGGTATCGTCACGCCGACGGAGTCGGCGGCGCTCGCGATTTTCGCCGCGATCCTGCTCGGCGGTTTGTGCTTTCGGGAGCTCAAATGGCAATCGATACCCGGCATTCTCGAGCGAACGACGGTGAATTCGGCGTTGGTCTTCTTCCTGATCGTCTCAGCGAATATTTTCGGCTTCGTCCTGATCTATAACCAGATTCCGAACCAGGTTGCTGCGCTCGTGCAGGGGTTTACGCAGAACCCGACCATGTTTCTCGTTCTCGTGTTCCTGCTGCTCGTGCTCGTCGGCATCGTCCTCGATGCGTTCGCCGCGTTGATCATACTCGTGCCGATCCTGTTGCCGATGGCGCAGAACAGCTACGGCATCGACCCGATTCATTTCGGCGTTGTCGTCTGCTTGACGCTCATGCTGGGTCTTCTGACGCCACCGGTCGGTGCTGGGCTCTATGTTGCCGCTGCGACATCGCGTGTCGAGATCATGTCACTGAGCCGGGCTTTGTTCCCGTTCTTTCTGATTGCTGCGCTCGTGATCCTCGTCGTGATATTTTTTCCGGCGACGGTGCAGATATTGCTATGACGCCGTTGCGAGCGCGCAAGCGAATATTTATTGAAGTTTGTGAGTATCAAAAATGAGTAACCTCAGACTGTCCGTCGCCATGGGCAACTATGACCGCATGCGGCCGATCATCGACGGACGCGTCCCGATACAAGGCGTCGATCCCCTCGTCATGCTGCAGGAGCCCGAAGAGCTGTTCTTTCGCGCGTTCCGCAATGTGGACTACGACGTCTGCGAGCTGTCGCTGTCGAGCTTCGTAGTCAGAACGGCGCGCGGCGACTGCCCGTACGTGGGCGTGCCCGTGTTCCCGTCGCGCTTCTTTCGCCATACCTCGATCTATATCCGCACCGACCGCGGTATCGACAAACCCGAGGATCTCAAGGGGCGCCGAATCGGAACGCCGGAATATCAGCTCACGGCGTGTGTCTGGGCGCGCGCTCTGCTTGCAGATGATTATGGTGTCCAGCCCGCGGATATCACTTGGGTCCGCGGGGGCATCGAGGAGAAGGGCCGGGTAGAGAAAATTAGCATGAACCTGCCGGCCGACGTCATGATCGAGGATATCGATCCGGACACAACACTCAACGAGCTGCTCGCGGCCGGGGAGATCGACGGCATGGTCACGCCGCGTGCGCCGTCGTGCTTCAAGCGTGGTGCCGAGAACGTCGGGCGTCTGTTCGAAGACTCCGAAGCGGCGGCCCGCGAATATTTCGCCCGAACGGGTATCTATCCGATCATGCACCTGCTCGGTATTCGCAAGGCTCTGCTCGAGCAGCACCCATGGCTGGCCGGCAACATCGTCAAGGCGTTCGAGGCGGCCAAGGATCTCGCAGCCGCGGATCTCGTCGATATCGCCGCGCCGAAAGTCATGCTGCCGTTTCTCGCCGAGCATCTCGAAGCCCTGCAGGCCATGATGGGCGAGGACATCTGGCCGTACGGTCTGGAGAAAAACCGCGCGGTGCTCGAGACCTTCCTACGCCATCATCACGCCCAGGGGCTGTCCGAACGCCTCGTCTCGGTCGAGGAGCTGTTCCATCCGGCGAGCCTCGACAGCTTCCGAATCTAGCCCGGCTATCGCGATTACTCTGACCCCTTCAATTGCTCAGTTGGCGAGCGGGTCCGGGCGCATCTGGAAGTGCACGACGAGTGGCCGGGAGCCTTTGCCGCCTTCCATGAGCCACGGCGTGCGGTCGCCGCTCGGCACCCACAGACCGCGTCCCTTCCAGCCTGCATCGGGGTCGTCGATGCGGCCTTCGAAGCCCTTCGAGTAGAGCCCGAGCGGGTAAGGGATGCGTATCGTCACGAACTCGCCGTCCACGAGGGCGTGCACGCCATCGAACAGATTGCCGGTCGCGATCGGCACGTCCTCGCCGAGGCCGAGCGAATTGTGCTGGTCGACCCACGTGTAGTAGCTCGACTCGACGCTAAACCCGGGCACGTCGGGGAACTCAGGTCCCGGCAGCCGATGGAACGTCCAACCTTCGTCGCAGTGATTTCCGGTTGCCTCGGGGCCGTTCAGTGGTCCCGTGCACTTGCTGCGATCGAACTCGCCTAAGTGACCGCTGCCGAGCGATGACCAGATCACACCGTTCTTGTCGATATCGGCGCCGCGAATGCCGAAGCCGGGCAGCGGTACCTGAAAGATCTCGCCGATCGTCGTCTCGGGTGGGTTGTCACCGAGTTCGAGC
>JAOTTJ010000425.1 GCA_029864465.1 Gammaproteobacteria bacterium
TTATCGAGGTTTCCAGCGCCTCGAAGTCGGGCGAAAAGGCATCGCCGCCGACCACGCCCTGCTCAATGTGTTGGACGACGCCGCGCAGACGTTCGAGATCGGAGCGACCGCCGAAGTGCTTCTTTTTGGCTACTCGGGCGGCGCGCAGTTCGCGCATCGCTTCTCACTCGCTCACCCCCACCGAGTCAAGCGGCAGGTGCTGGCGGCCGCCGGTTTCTACACGATGCCGGATACCGCCAGCCGGTATCCGTTCGGGCTTGCCCTGGGCGGACGGTTGGGGTCGCTCGATGTGGCGGGACTGTTGCTTCCGACGAAGGTCTTCGTCGGCGCGCTGGATACGGCTCGTGATCCGCGCCTCCGCACCGGCCGCAGCCTGGATCGGCAGCAGGGTCGGAATCGCGTCGAGCGCGCGAGGCGGTTCGTAATCGCGACCCGGGCTCTGGCAGGAACTTGCCAGCAGCCGCCTGCCTGCTTCTTCGAGATCTCGCACAATTGCGGCCATTCGTTCGTCGAATGTGCCGAGAAGGGTGATCTGGTGAGAAAGGTCGTGGATTTTCTCGTTCGCTGATCTGAAGAACGAGTGTGCCGCTCGAGGCGCGTCGATGGTTCGTCCCTCTGAAGGATCGGGACATTTACTTTGAGGTACTTGAGAATGAATCGAAACACCCTGAGGAACTACTGCTCAGTCCTGTTGACGCTGGGCATCGCCGCTGGGAGCGCGCTGGCCGCGTCGGCCCAGGAGGCTGACGTACCCGACCCGCGCAACGTTGAGATTCTCGGCGATCTCGACGCCGGCCACTGGGTCGAGGTTCGCGGCTCGCTGCTCGAGAGCGGCACCTTCGTCGCCGAGCGTATTGAGCTCACCCGACCCCGACGAGAGGACTTTCTCTGGGGTCCGGCAAAGGCTGGAGCCACGGCGGGCAGGATCACGGTGCTCGGACGAGATATCGAGACCGGCCCAACGACTCGCTGGGCCGGTGGAACCCTTGAGACCTGCATCGGACAGCGCGTGCGTGTCCGCGGTCTCGAAAACAAGCACGGCGGGATCGTGGCTCACAGCATCGAGGTTCGAAACCCCGGAGTCGCGCGGATTGCCGGTCGAATCGAGAACGCCGAGCAGCTTTCGGACGGAACGTTGCACGTCGAGGTGCTCGGCTTTCCGGTCCTGATTCCGCCCGACGTGAAACAGCGTTCGGCGATTCCGTTGTCCAGCTTGCAGCTGGCGGCAGCCGCCAGGCCGTCGTCGGTCGCAGCCGACATGGGCGATTTCTTCGGCGAAGGCTTCATGATCAGCAAAACCGTTCGTGTCGGTGTACAACAAGAGATTGCCGTGGGTTCGAGGCGGAACATGGAGCTAGACGATCCCGACGATACCGACATAGACGAGCTGGACGACCGCGATGATACGGGGTCGCGCCTCCGGGCACGAGTCGTGTGGGCGCCGACACCCAGGGTGACGTCGCTGGTCGATCTGCGACATCGGATCCTGCGCCGGGATCTGGGAGGCGGCTTGCACGAGACCAGCGACGAGGTCTCGGTTGGCGAGGCGTACGTACTGTTTCGTGACGTGGGTCTCGGCTTCGACATCCAACTCGGACGTCAGGACTTCGACGACTCGCGGGAATGGCTGTACGACCAGAATCTCGATGCTCTACGCCTCTTTCGCGATGCCGGTCCTCTGCATCTTGAGATGTCGGTCAGCACGACGCTCAGCGACGGCTCCCTGCGTGACGAGGATGCCCTCAACACCATCGTCTACGTGTCGAACCGGAATCGTCGGCGGCATATGGCTGCCTACCTTGTCCATCGGGATTTCGGCAGCACGCGCGATGAAGCCTCCTCCCATATCGGGGTTCGGGCGATCGGGCGGTGGAGTGATCAGATCAGGGGCTGGGTCGAGCTGTCGAGCCTGACGGGCAATCGCGGTCCTCGGGATGTCGCGGCCTGGGGTGGCGATATGGGCCTGAGCTGGACGTCGTCATCGCCTTCGCGCCTGACGCTGTCGCTCGGGTTGGCGCACGGTTCGGGTGACAGTGGCGGCACGCGAGACTCGCTGTTTCGGCAGACGGGATTGCAAGACAACAATGCCCGGCTTGGCGGCGTGACCGCCGTCCGCTACTACGGAGAACTCATGGCGCCAGAGCTGTCGAACATGATCATCTCGACGGTCGGCATCGGCAGGCGATTCATGAAGACCAGCTCGATAGAGCTCATCGGGCACACCTACCATCAGGACGTCGCTTCGACATCGCTGCCGCGTACCAGCATCGACCAGAATCCCGATGGCGTGAGCAAGGACCTGGGCACTGAGCTGAATATAGTAATTGGGATCAGGCGATTCGAGCGTTTGGACTTCGAGATCGTTGGGGCTCGGTTCGAGCCTGGAAGCGCCTTCCCGATCGGGGAGCCGGCGACCCTGGCGCGGGTTCAGGTGCGCTATCGCTACTAGCATTAGCTTCTCACCAACCTTCTACTGTGAGGCCGGGAATGCTTGAATCTGAGTTGTTAGGCTCCCTTCGATCTCCTCGAAGTACTTCACGTGCACTTGCGTCGATCTCGGTTGCAAGCCTCGTATCTACAACCATTTGCGGCCTCTCACCACGAATGCTGGTGAGAAACTCAGGCTAGTCCGCAGTGCGTGTGAGAGCCACGGTATGCGCCCGACGTCACGCTCCGCGTCACGGCGGCGAGGGAGGCGACGTGCACGGGCTGGGAGACACACTCGGCCTGG